>NZ_JBFTHS010000045.1:0-38027 GCF_056394365.1 Lysinibacillus sp. 10T31 | reverse complement strand
CATTTGCACAGTTCACCTTTCTATTACTTGTTTCTCGACAATTCAAGTATATATAAATCGGTGAATCTGTGCTTTTTTTATGCGTGGAATTGTGTGAATACCCCAACAAATATTATAGAACCTTTCTTTTCGACACAAAAAACGCCCCTTTAGATAATCATATCCAAAGGGGCAAAGCTTCGCGAGTTTATTTTAAACATCACGTCTTTTTTATAAACGGTTTATAGGCCACATTTTAACTGCGCTGCACAGTTTGTACATGTATTACAGCCACCGATTTCTTCTACAGTTCCTTTACGGCATACAGGACAAGTATTCCCTACATCCGAACCAATAACTGTTGTCGATTCTAATGCTTGAATCGTATCTACTAATACAACTGGACGCTTCGTTGGTACTTCTACTAATTCTTCCTCGAATGATAGTTGATCCATATCATTTTCTTCAGCTTTTAGTGTCAGTACTTGTGAATCACGGCTACCATCTACATAGACCGTACCACCTTTAGCGCCGCCTTTATATAAGCGCTCATATACTTTTTCAACTTGTTGTACTGTATAACCTTTTGGTGCGTTTACAGTTTTTGAAATAGATGAATCAATCCATTTTTGGATGATACATTGTACATCAGCATGTGCTTCTGGTTTTAATTCCATCGCCGTAACGAACCAATCAGGAAGATTATTCTCATCTACTTCCGGATGACGTTCTAAATATTCTTGTACGATTTCTGCTTTTACCTCGATAAATTTACCTAGGCGGCCAGAACGGTAATATGTGAATGAGAAGTATGGCTCAAGACCCGTTGCCACGCCAACCATCGTACCAGTAGAACCAGTTGGAGCTACTGTTAATAAATGCGAGTTGCGAATACCTGTTGCTAAAATTTGCTCTTTAATGTGTGCAGGCATTTTTTGCATAAAGCCTGTTTCAGTAAATGCTTTACGTAAACGTGCTGTCTCTTCCTCAGTTGCTCCTACAAGGAATGGGAAGCTACCGCGTTCTTCTGCAAGTTCTGTTGACGTCTCATACGCAGTTTCAGCAATCGTCTTAAAGATTTCATCGACTAGCTCATTACCAGCTTCTGAGCCATATTCTTTCTCACAATAAATTAGTAAGTCCGCTAAGCCCATTACGCCTAAGCCAACACGACGCTCTCCAAGAGCTTGTACACGGTTTTCTTCTAAGAAGTATGGTGTTGCATCAATTACATTATCCTGCATACGAACACCAACACGAACTGTTTCACGCAGTGCTTCGAAATCAATTGTTTGATCTTCTTTATTTGCAAACTGCGCTAAGTTCACAGCTGCTAAGTTACACACAGAATATGGTGCAAGTGGTTGTTCCAATTATTGTTATCCTAAAGGCTTTTTATCCTCTAGTTCTTACAGTTCAATTCCTGTAAGTTCAGCATACATTTTCATTACACTACCTTCTGTAATGTTGCGGTCTCGTGCCCGGATTATAGTCTACTAGGTAGGATCACCGGGTATGCGTTGCCCCTGACTGAAGTTTTACCTTTAGCCTTCGGTTCGGATTAGCAAATAATTAACGAAATCTTTCAATGTAACTAAATATGAACTTCTGAAATTCATCTTCCGTTCTTGTCCCTTTAAGTTGATTACAATCATGACAGCTTATACAAACATTCTGGATACAATGCTTTCCACCTCTACTTAGAGGGGTTTTATGTTCAAATACTACTTGTTCCTTTTCAAGTTCAATTTTACAATAGCTACAAAATGGTTCAGATTCATAGAGCTTTTTCAAGTCATTCTCAGATATAGGGTCTGAATTTCTAATAATATCTCCAGCTTTTCCATTTCTTCTTCCAGAGCCATTATTAAAAGATTTTGCTCGATTTTTCCAAAAGTTATTTTTTCCCCAAACCTTCACTCTTTGAGATACACACGCTTTACAATCGTTTCTGTAGCCATCTTTACTGTCAGATCGTTTTCCAAAACAACTTAAATTTTTAATCTTATTACACTTTCTACATTGTTTTGTCATGTTATCACCTAACAAATAAGAATCATGTTGAAAGTATCGTTAATTACTATTTCTCAGCCTTCCCGCTTTATCCCGCAATTTTTAACGTGAGGCGAAGTCCACCACACGGATTTGTCGCTACAACGCTTTGACCATAAGCTTTTGCGTTTGTCATTTCATTGGCGTTGTCGATGAAGAAAATACCTGGCTCTGCAGAGTACGTTGCACAAACGTTGATTAAATTCCATAATTCCTTCGCTTTAATCGTGCGGTAAGTGCGTACTTTATAGCCCATTTTCTCCCATTCACGCACATCTCCAACTTTATGCCATTCACTGTTGTAAATAGCCATCTCTTCTTTTGTATATTCTTCAACAGCTGGGAAACGAAGCTCAAAGTCAGCGTCATTTTCTACAGCTTGCATAAATTCTTTTGTTAATGTTACAGAAATATTTGCACCCGTTAAAAACTCTTGATTGTGAACAGTATAAGTACCACCATCACGAAGCTTGTTTTCCGCTTCACGAATAATAGCCGTATCAAAACCACCTAAACCTTCGATACCTTTATAGTTAACAATACCTTGGTACATAGCTTCCTCTTGAGTTGAAAGAGGTTTAAAGTTTAATTTTTCTTTTGCTAGACGAATAATTGTTTTATCCGTTGTATTTTCGATTAGGTATCGTAGAATACGTGGATTTTGCATTTTTGAAATAATAAATTCCACGATATCAGGATGCCAATCTGCCAGCATAATCATTTGTGCCAATTTCTTACGCGGGTTCGCTATACCCACTCTCTATGTCACCATAGAAGTTGAGACCATATCTTACATCTATTAGATGTCCTCGCACTTCGGAGTGGCTTCACTCCTACTCTACTCACTTCCGCTAACTTAGCGTGCTTTCGATGGTCGTTGAACCTTCCTCTCTGAAAGAGGCTCGGCTGCTGATTGTCTTTATCCCACTGCTATTTTCAAGCATTCACGCTTACCGTTTCCAGTTACGTTGTAGCTAGCAGTGCATTTATAATGCGTTGTTTAACATTTTCAAAATCGTTTTTTATCTCATCTTCCCAGAAACGGAGTAAAGTGTAACCGTGAGCTGCTGCAATTTGATTTTTTTCAATATCCCTGGCTTTTATCCTCTTTTGAACTTCATAAAAAGTGGAATAAAATTTCGGATTCCCATGCCAAAAATCGCCATCACATTCAATTAGAATTTTTGTCCCTAATAGTAAAAAATCAAATTGTGCTCCTTCAAAGATGAAGGAATATTTGTAGGGGATTGATTGTTCAACTAAGAAATGCTCTAAAGCTTTTTCAATACTAGTTTTTCTAAATGTTTCCCTCTCTAGTTGCTTTAATGCAGCTTGTCGAATCTTTTCGATGGTTTCTTCACTATAAACCCCTGTCTTACCGCTATTCCATGAAGGAGTTCCATTTATTTTTCTAGTTTTAGCTGTTTTTGAAATGATATTTTCAAAATGAACCTTTTTTGTTCATCTGGCATTTCATTATGCCATTTTCCTGTATTTTGTGATCGAAGCCTACTCGCACACTCTTTACTACAAGTTTTAGTCTGCCGATGTTTTTCATCGAATAGTTTTCCACAAATTACACAAGTTAAAGGCTCACCTTTTCCTCGACAGCTTCTACTACAAAATTGATTGGGAATCCCACGCCTCAATTTTACCTTTTTATTACATAAAATATATTGGCAGGTAACCATTTCTATTGGATAAAAATAAGATATTAAATAATTATCTAACGTTAAGTTATGCTCATTTTTCAAATGAGACGTAAACCAACCTTGTTTATTATGATTTATTGTAAAACCACATATTAAACAAGTCTGTGGCTGTTTCGCATCATAAACATCCATATTTCCCACCTCGATTAAAGTGACAATATTTCCGTTAAAGAGTTTCCAGCAATTCACGAGGTTTGTTTACGCAGAAGCACCTAGATTATGCTTACCTCTGCGGCTGCCACCTTGTTCAACAAGATGAGTCAGCTTCGCAATATCATCTAACCATGATACAGAGCCAGATGATTTACCATTTACACCACGTGCTAAAGTGTTACGCGGACGCAATGTTGAACCATTCGTCCCTACACCACCACCGCGGCTCATAATTTCCATTACTTGCTTACGGTGATCACTGATTCCTTCACGTGAATCTGCTACAAATGGCATTACGTAACAGTTGAAGAACGTTACATCTGTTTCAGATCCAGCTCCGTAAATAACTCGTCCAGCTGGAATGAATTTTAATGATACTAACTGCTCATAAAACTTCTCAAACCATTCTTGGCGTTTCTCTTGCGTTTTTTCAACAGCAGCAAGTCCTGTTGCATTTCGTTTTGCGATTTGTTCATAAAATATTTCAAGAGGCTTTTCTAGCACGTCAATTGAACGCGTAATCACACCCGTTTCTTGCTCTTTCGGATCATCTAAAGCACTACGGTAATCTTCCTCAATCAAAATATCTGCTGTTTTTGTAGACATATCAAGCTTTTGGATTGTCCCTAAACCACGTGCAGGGAATTTTGGATCTGACTTCACTGTTAATACGACAAAATCACCGGCTTTTAACGTTTTCTTCTCCGTATCCTTAAACGAATAGCGATCGATCATCACAAGTCTTGATACACCTTTATGCGTAATGTGCATTTCAGATGTTACAGGATGAACCTGCGGAAATTGTTCAATATCTTTGTTTAACTGTTCAAATTTGTTTACTTCGGGTTGATGATTTGTAAGTACCATCGTTTTGCCTCCCTTTTTTTCTGCATTACAATAATAAATACACAATATCATGTGTCGTTAAACACTACATATTGTGTATGTTTCTTTAAAAAAGATACTATATATAGTTTTTTAATTCAACTCTTGCAATTTCGAATAGAATCCGAACCGCTTGTTATTACAAGGGTTGAACGATAAAAAAATATTTTTCTTATACCATTTTTTATTTTTTGAAGTTCCAATCATCACATGCATATTTTTTTTCTTCTAGTGCATGTACATATTCTAATTGCTCCTCAGAAAGTGTAAATGGTTTTAAATCAATTTGCAACGATTTTGCAAAACCATCTCTAAAAGCTGTCACACATTGTTCAATAGTCACTGGTTCTTTAACAAGGTTATTGATAGCAACCGCTTTTTCTGGCATCTTTCTACGCATACGGTCCTTCGCCTCTTCACTTGAAAAATTGAAAACAGACAATAATTTCTCTTGATCTAAATCAAGTAAAATAGCTCCGTGCTGTAAAATAACACCTTTTTGACGAGTTTGTGCACTACCCGCTACTTTTTTACCTTCTACGACAAGCTCATACCAGCTTGGTGCATCAAAGCAAACAGCGCTTTTTGGTTTCTTTAAGTCTGCTCTTTGTTCTTCTGTATCAGGTACACTAAAATAAGCATCCATACCTAGATTATGAAAACCTTGTAATATACCCTCACTTAACACTCTATACGCCTCAGTCACTGATTCAGGCATATCTGGATAGCTTTCAGAAACAATGACACTATATGTCAATTCATGTTCATGTAAAACAGCTCTACCACCTGTTGGACGACGAACAAAGCCTAGTCCTTGTTCTTGTACCGCTTCAAGATTGATATCTCTTTTCGCTTGTTGAAAATAGCCAATCGAAAGAGTTGCTGGCTCCCACTCATAAAAACGAATGACTGGTGGAATTAAACCTTCACTGTGCCAATCAAGTAATGCTTCATCTAAAGCCATATTAAAAGAAGGGCTACATTTCCCTGAATTAAGAAAATACCAAGTTGTCATATTTTCATCTCCTACAAATATTTAATTGAACATTAGCTAACGTGTACAAAAATGAATCTCATCACCATAACGTGGGGTTGATTTCCGTTCCGTCTGGGCGCTTTCTTGGTGGCGTCAGATAAGCCCAAAGGATACTCTCAGCCTCATTTTGACACTCTGCGTTTAGTTCTATTCTTTATTGAAGTAATCATCCACCCAAGTCTATGAATGTAGTGGAATGATTTTAAACCTTTCACTAATAACATCCATAAATTTAGATCGATTAATTCTAGCCACAATCTAATTTATTTTATCAAACTCATTGGACTATCGCTAGCGCATCTTTTATAATAATAAAGAAGATAGAAAGGGGTAAGAAATTTTGTTGAACATACTTATCACAATCGGTGTTATTTTAGTAGTTGTAATTGTTTATATCGGCATCAACGCCCTACGACTAAAAAAAGCCGTAACAAACCTAACACAAGAACAATTTATTGAAGGCTATCGTAAAGCACAGCTTATCGACGTACGTGAGCAAAAAGAATTTGATGCTGGTCACATCCTTGGTGCACGTAATGTTCCTTCAACTACTCTACGTCAACGTCACAAAGAAATTCGCCCAGATTTACCAGTATATTTATACTGTCAAAATACAGGCCGTAGCTCACGTGCTGCTCTATTTCTTAAAAAACGTGGCTACAACCAAATTTACCAACTTCAAGGCGGCTTCCGTACTTGGACAGGTAAAATAAAGTCTAAAAAACAAAATTAAAAAATCGATAAGACATAAGTGACTCATATAAATAAATCTACTCATGGAAACGAAGTAAATTTATTTATATTTACCTATATCACTTTGTTTTAACTTCTTTCAGCTATTAAAAATCAGCTGAAAGAAATTAAAGCCTCTGGCGGATGTCACGGAAATCGGGAAGGAGTTCTTTGTGCAAGCACAAAGCCGATTCCGGACGCAATTATACCGAGGCATAATTGATACAAAAAGAAACCATCTCAAATGACTATGAGATGGTTTACTTTTTGCGAAAAATTCTGAGTTTCTACTATATTATATATATTGTTTAACGTCTGACAAGTTAGTTCTAAAGAAAAAGGTAAAGCAACGTGAGGTAATATACTTATTACACTCACATTCCCTAGTCAAAATGCAGGACGCTTCCCATACTAGTTCCAATAACCCACCTCCTTTAACACTTTAAAAGCTCATCACCATAACGTGTGGTTGATTTTCGTTCCGACTGAGCACTTTGTTGTTGCTGTCGCTACGCTTTCGCACAGATAAAACAATTGTAGCTGCCGCTTCGCTTTCGCACAGAGCAAAGCTTCCTGAAGGCATCCGATGAGCCGCTTCGTTTACGCTGCAGGATCTCGGGCGAACACGATGTTGGTCACGAAGGCGTTATCACAGGATGATGGTTTTTACCTTCGTTCCCCTATTGCTAATCCCCAAGGAGTCTCTCAGTCTCAACTCCTATCAACTTATACAAAAGGCATTCATAATTTCCGGAGATGCGCCACTTTATACCATAAATTAAGTATTATCCTTAAATTAACATATGTCTAAAAATACTATTTTTCGTAAAGTATTTACCTAGACGAACTCCAATCTTCTTTTTTTCTGAAAATGACTGAAATTTATCCTTGAATAATTATGGTAGCACTGATAGGATGTATAATATCTTAAAATAATGTCATCAAGACATATAATACAAGCTATGAATGCTATGGATAACACTATAGCAGGAGCAGTTCTGGAGAGAGCGCATTTTGCGTCGCCGAAGGGTTCACTATCTCAGGCAAAAGGACAGAGGAGTAATATCAACTTTCATCATGAAAGCTATACCACACGAATGTTTTCTTTTTTGCATACAATATTCGCAATCGGTATTTGTTATTCTGTCGTTTACGAGACTAGTGTCACTACTAGTCTCTTTTTTATTTCCAGTCATAGTTTTTACGTATCTTTGAGGGGGAGCAACGTGGAACAACAACAATTAAAACGTGATTTAAAAAATCGCCATGTGCAGCTCATTGCCATTGGCGGAACAATCGGTACTGGTCTATTTTTAGGCTCCGGTAAGGCCATTGCTTTAGCTGGACCTTCCATCATCTTTGCCTATCTCATTGTCGGAACCGCCTTATTTTTCGTCATGCGGGCGTTAGGCGAACTGTTATTATCAAATGCTGGCTATACATCATTTACTGATTTTGCATCCGAATACATAGGATCTTGGGCAGGCTACATCACCGGCTGGACATACTGGTTCTGCTGGATTATGACCGCCATGGCAGATATTATTGCTGTCGGCGTTTATGTACAATATTGGTTTGATATACCACAATGGATGCCTGCAATTGGCTGTTTAGTGCTGTTATTAATGTTGAATTTATTAACTGTAAAACTATTTGGCGAATTAGAATTTTGGTTTGCCCTTATAAAAGTCATTACAATTGTTGCACTGATTGTAATTGGACTATTCATGTTATTTACAGGTTTTCAAACAAGCTCTGGCACAGTTTCTGTTGAAAATCTTTGGGCACATGGCGGGTTATTCCCGAATGGCCTACACGGATTCCTAATGGCATTCCAAATGGTTGTTTTCGCTTTTGTTGGTGTCGAGTTAGTTGGGGTTTCTGCTGCTGAAACGGCCGATCCTAAAAAAAATATTCCTTCTGCCATTAACAAAATTCCATTTCGCATTTTATTATTCTACGTAGGGGCATTATTCGTTATTTTATGCATTAATCCTTGGAATGAAATGTCTGCCTCTAGTAGTCCATTTGTACAAGTATTTACACTAGCTGGTATCCCAATTGCTGCAGGTATTATTAATTTCGTCGTTCTAACATCCGCAGCTTCAGCTGGTAATAGTGGTTTATTTTCTACAAGTCGCATGCTCTTTAATCTTGGAAACAACAAGCAAGCTTCACCAAAGTTTGCAAAACTCAATAAAAACAGTGTACCAAGTAACGCACTCGTTGTGTCTGCAATTGTAGTTTCCGCCGGTGCATTACTAAGTAAAGTAATGCCTGAAAACGCCTTTAGTGTTGTTACAACAATTAGTGCCATTTGCTTTATCTGGGTGTGGAGTATTATATTAATCTCTCATATTATCTATAAACGTAAAAATCGTGCACTTCATGAAGCATCCATTTTCAAGGCACCTTTCACTCCGTTCGTGAACTATTTAGTACTTGCCTTCTTTGCATTTCTATTAGTAGTGATGTTCATTTCAGAGGCAACACGTACCGCATTACTGTTAACACCAATTTGGTTTATCATACTAATGATTATTTATAAAAAGAAAAGAAAAAAGCCAATACGCTAAGGTGAATTGTCCTGGATAGAGACACTTTAAAGAAGTGTTCCTATTCAGGGCTTTTTTTTGTGCAAAAGCGAAGCGCCAGCAAAATAATATCACAAAAAAGATGACTGCATTTACTGAAGTCATCTTTTTGTGATTGATTAAAAAATATTCATATTCCACTCGGTAGCGATATGTTTAAGTAGATTCACTCCGGCTACACTGTTTCCGATGTCGTCAATTGCTGGTCCATAAATGCCAATACCACAGCCAGTAGGAAATGGCGAATCTAAGCCTGCATGACTTGGTACAGCCGCTAAAATTGCTCCAGAGACACCACTTTTTGCGGGTAACCCGATAAAGGCAGCAAATTTACCAGAAGCATTATACATCCCACAAGTAACCATCAATGCCTTCGCTAATTTTGCTACTTGCTTAGGAAAGAGCTGTTTATTTAAATGAGGATGATAGCCATCATTGGCAATTACTAAACCAATCATCGCCAAATCCGAAACGTTTACTTCAATAGCACATTGTTTCAAATAAACCTCCAATGCCTCTTCAACAGGACAATCTAAAAAGCCAGAATCCATTAAATAATAGGCTAATGAACGGTTTCGATTTGCAGTTTGCCACTCAGATTGATAAACCTCTTCATTAACCTTTAATTCCTTGCCAACGATTTGTTCTAAAAATTGAAGGATTTTTGATACCTTCTCTTGCGGAGAATTTCCATCAAGCATAGAGGATACTGTAATTGCTCCTGCATTAATCATTGGATTAAAAGGTTTTCCAGGCTGATGGCTCTCTAGACGAATAATTGAATTGAAGGTGTCACCTGTAGGTTCAACATCTACTCGTTCTAAAACATAAGGTAACCCTCGTTCCATACACGCTAAAATAAATGTAACGACTTTTGAAACACTTTGCAGGGTAAATAGTTCAGTTGTCTCTCCGGCTTTCATTTCCTCATTATTAGTACCGATAATCGAAATCGCTAATTGATTTGGATCTTTTTCCGCTAAAGCGGGAATATAGCTTGCACATTTCCCCTCTTTAGCATACGGAAGAAACTGTTTCACCAATTCTGCCGCAAGGTGATTGTTATTATGATTGATATGATCTGTCGGCATTTTGTGATCTCCTTTCAAAAAAACGGCATTTTACACCATAACTACTCAATAAGTACACTTTACTAAAAAAACTTAATAATAGGCAAAAACAGAGCCTCCATAGTTTACCCTATGAAGACTCTATATGGAATAACTTTTTACAGTTTTGGAGGCATAGTACCTTCTGGAATTAACGAAACATAAGTCTCCCCATCCAGACGTTCCTTCCATTCTTTTTTAGCTTCTTCAATAAGTGCTGGATTGTCAATTAAATCAACAGCAGTACAAGCCATAATTTTTGCAGCCTGTAGCATCCCTTTATGTGCTATTGGCATAACCCCCTGTGATACAACTTGCCAAGTATGAAGTGGTGTACCAAGTGCCATACATACCGTTGTACATTGAACAGTTGGGACATTCCAGCTTACATCGCCAACGTCCGTTGATCCACCCAATATAAACTCAGGAAGGACACTTGGGATGTGGTTAGCAATTACTTTACCTTGTAACTGCGCAGCATCTTCTTTCTTTAGACCAATTAACGATGTTGCCTGAATTTCAGGAGAAAATGTATTAAAAATAGCTTGGGCGTGCTGCTCATCTTCTATTGAATAAGTTGGCATTCCTAAATCAAGTATTTGTTTTTGCATCGCATCATAAAGTGTTTTATTTGGAATAAGATTTGATGCAGCTCCCTCAAAGGCGATTTCTAACGATGTTTCAGTCATTAGCGTTGCGCCTTTAGCAATATTTTTAACACGTTGATAAATCTCTTGTACTTGATGCTTTTTAGGCGCTCTAACTAAGTATGTCACCTCTGCATATGGTTGAACAACATTTGGAGACGATCCTCCTGTGTTTGTAACCGCATAATGCACACGCGCTTCTGGAATGATATGCTCACGTAAATAGTTTACCCCAACATTCATGAGTTCAATTGCATCTAATGCACTTCTTCCTAGATGTGGTGCTGCTGCTGCATGTGCACTTTTCCCCGTAAACTTAAAAATTGCCGCATAGTTTGCTAGAGAGCTACAAGTCATAACAGTTGTAAAAGTACCAGGATGCCAAGAAATTGCAATATCTACATCATCGAAAATACCAGCCTTCGCCATATAAGCTTTACCTGAACCATTTTCCTCTGCAGGACAGCCGTAGAAACGGATCGTAGCTGATTGATTATTTTGCTCTAAGTAATCTTTCACCGCAACGGCCGCTGCAAACGCACCTGTACCTAGTAGGTTATGACCACAACCATGACCACTTCCTCCGTCCTCTAATGGTTCGCAATGAGTAGCCCCTCCTTTTTGACTCAAACCAGGAAGTGCATCATATTCACCGAGAAATGCAATAACAGGCTTTCCAGAACCATACGTTCCAACTAGTGCTGTATCAAGCCCTGCAATTCCAATTTCAGTTGCAAAGCCCTCTTTTTCTAAAGCTGCCTTCATATATTGAACTGATTTCTTTTCTTGAAAGTGAAGTTCGGGTACTGCCCAAATGGCATCACTTAATTGAATGCTAGCATCTCTTTTTGACTCGACTAACGAAGAAATTTTTCCATGTAAACTCATATTTATTACCTCCTTAGAAATATGTTCCTATTATGAATTTAATAGACTCCCTTTTTGATCATTTAACGTTAAGAGTGCAATAATACAAATAACCGCAAATCCAATTAACATCCAAAAAGCTGCATCAAAGGAACCATTAAAAGCATCTACCATAAAACCGATTGCCATCGGTGTTACAAATCCCGCTAATTGTCCGCCTGTATTAGCAATCCCCATCGCTGATCCTGTGATGGAAGAAGGTAATTTTTTTAACACAATGGCAGGTAACATTGTAATGACAAATGCAAGGAATAAAGTAACAACAGTTTGATAGCCAATAAACATTGTCACAGACTTAGCTGTAAACATTAAATACAATAAAATACCAATAACTCCACATGAAATTGAACCTAAAATCTTGTCCATTCCTCGTGGCAACTTATCAATGATATAACCACTACCATAGACACCAATAATAGTAGTAATGGCTGGAATTGTTTGCGCCCAACCAATCGACATTAAATCGAGTCCACGATTTTTTTGAAGGTATGTTGGAATCCATGAAACTAATCCCCAGTTCACTGCATATATGCAGAAATAGGCAATAATTAAATTCCACATAAGTGGTGTTTTCAATAGTTCCTTAAAGTTAACTTTAGTAGAAGTATTTTCATTACTATTACTATTTTCCACCGCTTCATCTTGTGGAAGTTTGATATATTTCCAATATAAAAATGCAATAATAGCACCGATAGCACCAATTACAACAAACATCGTGCGCCAACCAATTGTTCCTAACAAATAAGCTGCGAGCAAAGGTACGAATAATGAAACGATACCTCCAGAGGAAAGCATGATTGACATTGCTCGCCCTCTTTCTTCCTTTGGATATATCGTCGCAATAATTTTGGAGCTAGATGGTTGGAACCCACCTTCCCCAATACCAAATAAAAATCGAATGGTAATCATTGCAACTAAAGACCAAGCTAGAGCTGTTAAACCTGTAAAAATTGACCACATAATTACTGAAAATAATAAGATTTTTTTAGCACCAAATTTATCAGCAAGCCATCCACCAGGTATTTGCATAATCGCATAACCTAAAAAGAAAGCGCTTAAAATAATCCCAGTAGAAGAAGCACCTAAATTTAAATCACCAGTAATCGATACTACTGCATAGTTCATGATGTAACGATCAAGATTTCCTAATGACCATCCTAAAAATAAGAGTGCAAGGATTAAATTTCTAGATTTTTTCGTCATTTCATTTGTTGTCATTAAAATCCCTCCCATGTTTAAACGACAGTGCTGCAATCGATAGTAATAAGACAAAAAGTTTAATTATCTCCAGAAAATTATGGTAATTAAACCTCTTATTCTTTCCATTTCGATATCTTTTGCAACCTTTATATAATATTTCCACCATCTCTCCCTATCTATAAAAATATGTCCCTTATATATAACGACATTTTCGTTATATATTCGTATAATAATCGACTTTTTATGAATTGACAATATTTTTTTGAAAATTTCCAATAAACAATCGAACAGAAAATAGTGTTTAAAATAAGTCATAAAACTAAGAAACCTTTGATTTATCTACTTTTTTTATCATTAATCGAAAACGAAAAGTCACTAAAAATTTTCTGTACCTTTCAACTTACAGAAGCTATCCATCAAACAAAAAATGCCCCAAAACCATTAATTGGTTAGGGACATTTTATATTTTTTGAAGTTGACCTACAACACAAGTTGATACATTTTTATTGGTCTACCACGTGTATGCTGTAATTCTTCTCCACAAATTTCCGCTAAGCCTACACTGCATAAATCAGCCATGATGCGCTGTGCATTTCGTTCACTCATTTGAAGCTGTGTAGCTAAATCCTTCGTAGTAAAATGCTTCCAGCTCATTTTTTGAACTAGTGCTTGTATTCTTGTATAGGTTTTAATGCTAACATTGCCTTTTTTTAATTTTTCAAGGATAGTAGGATCTTCAGCTCTATAGGAATATGTTAGCTCTTCGGTATTACCGACAGATTCAATCATTGTGCCATCATCTTGAATCATGACAATATCAATCGATTCATTTCCTTTCGTTTGACGTAAAGCTCTATGCGCATTTAATTCGGCATTAAATACTGTTTGCGCAAAACCTATCCCTGCTATGACCTTTGCCTCCATTTCAATGGACAGCTGATACATTTTTTCCTTAATGAACTGAATTTGCCCTTCGATTGCTCCCCTCGTACTAAAAATTGTATATCTGCCATTCCCTTCCTCGATTAAGGAACCATCAATTTGTTCACATAATTGCAGTAAGTTTTCCTTCATGCGTAATTCTAGATATTGAATACGATATCCTTGCTTCATTCTTTCCTTCAATGAATCAAAATCTTTTATTTCGAGCATAACAGCACCGATTTGCGTTTCTTTATAATACGACGTTTTAATTTTTTCGGTAAATAGTTGAACAGTATGATAAATTTCTGTTTTTGTAGGCGATACCCAATAGGAAGGGACCCCCATCTTTTTTAGTTCTTCATCGACTGATGGATAACATGTTATCGCAAAATCGATTTTCCCTTGCAGCCACAGGTCGTAATGGAAATCAAATAATTCTTTCGGATCAATGGCCACATCAAATTCCTTTAAATACATTTGCCTTACATTTTTCTCTATCTCCGCCAACCCTTCTGATGCCACATGTGCAGGTGATGGGATAATATCAATACTGACACTCTCAATAAATTTTTCCAATTTATAGGACTGCTCTAAAAAACCTTTATAGATGGCCGCTTCAGAAAAGAATATATGTGCCAGCTTATCGTGTGAGACGCTTGTCTGACTAGCAATTTTATAAGGTATGTATCCCGAAAATAGCCAAAAATCAACATCTTGATCATAGGTCTCTACGAGATTTTTTGTTTCAGTAGCCATCGAATAGATATACGGAATAAATTCCATATCCTGTTCAATTTCATTTGCTAACTCTATAATTTTTTCTACGGATTTTATTGGGCCGACAACACCTATTTTATACATCTTTAGTTCCTACTTTCTATGTAAAACTACTCTTGTTAGTACAAAAAATTCTCAATTGTTATACAGATTAACTATAAATAGTATATCGAAGAATTGATATTCTACACAAATAGAAAGATAAATTTAACCAATACCTATTTCTACCGAAGAACAATTAAATCGATAAAATTACGGGTGTTATAGTAGGAGACGCCTCCCTGTGCTGCAATCAGCTTATCCACATGACATACTTTTTAACATAATGTCATCCAACTTATGAATTTCATCGGAACACTTTTACGTTTTACCACCCAACTTTTGAATTTTATCGATAAACTTTTACTTTTCATCACCCAACTTTTGAATTTTATCGATAAACTTTCACGTTTATCACCCAACTTTTAATTTTTATCGACATCCTCATTCCATGCACACACACTAAAACCCCGAATAAATTTCATTATCCGGGGTTTAGGTTTAAACTATTTTTTATAAATCGTTTTCATACATTTTCTTATATAAAATTTCTAATTTCTTCGAGAGCTTACCATATGCAGTTTGCCAAGCTTTACGAGCTGTTGCATTTTCTTCCGTAGCTGGTACGTAAAGAGCATGAACCTCTGCTACCTTTTTCAAATCGCTCTCGGCCTGAGTTAGCTTAGAATAATTTTTCACGACACTCTTTTCAGAAGAACTAAGACCATCATATGCTGTACGAATTTCTTTTACTTTCGTCTCCAAGTCATCAATATATTCACCATTTACAAGTAGTAAATTAATGGATTCTACTAATTTCAAAGCAATTTCATTAGACTGTTGTTGGCCTTTATCTTTATCAATAATAGATTGTCGTATTTCTGGACTTACTAAACTCATTTGTTTTGATGTAAGCTTATCAAAAGCTTTGATGACAGTTGATGGGTTACTATTAAATGATTTTTCATATGTCTTTATAAATGATTCTACTTTTTTCACATCGGAAACTGCAGTTGTTAAGATGGCAGCATTCGTAATAAGTTTTTTATCACTAGAGCTCAGCTTATTATATTGAGTTGAAAGCTCCTTAATTCTTTCCATTGAAACTGTATACGTATCATTTGAGACAATGGTTGCAATTTCATTATTTAATTTAGTGCTATCTGGTGCATTCCCATCGTTTATACGATTATTGAGCAAATCTTCATATTGCTGTTTTGCTAAATACTGTTGATTTGCAGGTAGCTTTGCATAAGCAGTTTGTACTGTTTGAATTTTTTTTGCTTGCTTCGTAGCATCTGTTTCTTCTCGTGCGGTTTGCACTTTTTTATGGAATGACTTCACCCCAGAAAGATCTTTACTAGCAGCTGTTAATAAATAATAGTTTGTTACATACTTTCGTCCAGCGGAAGATAGGTTTTTATATTTTGTAGTTGCTGCATTAACAGCAGATTCAAATTGTGCAAATGTATATTTTGTTACATCAGCAAGCTTAGCAACATCAGCCTTTAAAGCCAATGCAGCAGCTTTATCAGCAGGTTCCTTACCATTTAAATCAACTGTAATAGTCGGTGGATTCAATAAAAAATCGTTTGCATTATAAACAAGTGACTGTTGTAAACTAGTTAACTTATTATAAGCTTTCAATACATTTGTGTAGTTAGTTTTCAACTTACTTTCAGCTACCCCTGGCGTTACTGATAGCTTTTTATAGGCGTCCATGTCCTTAATAATTTTTTCAGCTGCTTTAAAATCCTTTTGTAAAGTTATCATGCTATCATATCCGACAATTTTAGCCGCTGAGTTTTTCGTTAGGCCCTTATATTCATTAATAATACGGTTTACATTATTAACATGACTTTGCCAAGTAGTTACTGACGGATCAATTGGGTAACTGTCATCTGCATCGCCTACATAATTGTCAATCTCGATATTTAAACTGTCAATTTGACTGTTTTCTGCGTTTTCTGCTTGAAGTAAAGTATTCCTATATTTTGCTGGGACAAGTTGAAGTTGTTTATACGTTAACTTTTCATAAGACGTACGTATTGATTTTGCTGTAGTCACCTGTTTGCTAGGTGAATCTTTCTCTGACAGCTTATCGAAAAGTTTAATAAATTGTTCTATCTTTTTAATATCCGACTTAGCATCACTTAAAATCGATTGATTTTGAACAGTTGCTCGGTAATTTTGAGATAATTTTGCTATATCCTTTTCAATTGTTTCAACTGCTGTTTGTAAAGATTCTATGCTAGTAGGTACATACTTCGCAAAAGAATTTTCATATGTTAATAATTCTACAATTGCCTGATTTAGTCTTCTAACTTCTTTAAATTCATTGATATCTGTCGGATCTTTCAAAATGTTTTTAATGCTATTGTATAAGGCATCATTTAGATCTAAGCTACGTTGTAATAAATCAAACTTATCATAGGCCTCTTCAATGTCTTTTAAATATTTTGATAGATCTTTTTCATTAACTTCTTTAACCTTATCTACTTTCTCATTTAACTTGCTTACTAATTCTACATCCGTAGCTGCTCTCTTTAATACATCATAATTTGTCACATTCGCCTTTGCTGCAGGTGATAGTGCCTGATATTTACTTTCTAATGCCGTTACTTCTGCCTTAAAAGATTCAAGAGTTGTTGCATTATATTTGTTGTCATTTATTAGTAGAGTTTTAATTTCATCAATCATTGATATAGATGGTTCATTAGATACTGTTATTACATCAGAAGCAACAGATTCTACTAAAGAGGTTCCTACCTTCGCCTTTACTATAACCTTGATATCTTTCATGCCTTTTTCTAAAGCATCTTTAGGAATTCTGTATGTGTCGTTTGTAGCCCCTTCAATTATTGTGAAGGATTCACCAACTTTATAAAACCATTGATAGCTATATGTAATTTGACTTTTTTGTAACTTCGCCCCAGCATCATCGGTTACAATTGCACCCGCTACTTGTACCAATTCACCAGGTACTGCATAGTTTGAACTACTATCAATTCTAGGTTCAGTTATTGAAAGTTTTAGTTCTTTAATCGAACGGGGTTCACTCTTATACTTTTGGCCTTCCGTTGTAGTCGCTTCCACGAAAACTGCTTTGCCTGCTGCTTCTACTGGTATTGTAAATGACGCTGACGTTGCACCAGAGATTGGTTTATTTGTTGAATCATTGGAACCATCTACATAGTACCATTGATAACCTTTGACAATCGAATTTGCTGGTAAGTTTTCGATAGAAGCTTTTAAAGTTTCATTTACTATATTTTGTCCTGTGATGGAAACTGTATTGGATCCCGCCGCTCCTGCAACTGTTGGTACAATAAGAGCTACTGGAATGGCTGCTGCTGTGAAAAGTAATTTTTTATTCAAATTTTCATACCTCCTCTATCATCTATTGAATTATATCGGTTACATTCTTAATAATTCTCTTCATTTTATTGAATAATTCTAAAACGTGTATTTCCTCCCTATTCCAATACGGGAAATAATAATATTTTGATTTCCATACTACAAAAAAAGAAATCTAACAGTAATTCTCTGCTAAATTCCCCCTTTTTACAGATTTCTTTGTCATATAGCTTTTTCCAATTTTTTCGTCAGTATATTGTATGCCTTTTGCCATGCTTCAGCATCATCTTTAAGCTCTTTATATCATGACCTTCCTACGAGATGTCTCTTTCTTAGATTTGTACACTCAAAAATAATATTGATGCCCGCCTAAACTTATTGCTTATGAAGCATATAAGTTTTTTCATAACAATCGACGTAATGCACACGCTCTATTTCCCCTGATAATGAATAATAAAATATCAATCGTTCATAAATCATCTCGGTTAAAAAAGCCGTATTCGTAGTGTCATGACTAAATGGTATAAGCTTAAATTTATATAACGCTCCATACATCTTAGGGACTGTTAAATAAAGTTCATTATTTTTAATAGTAATGTTAAGTACTTTGTCTTCATTTTCTATTACATATTGCCCCACGATAGAATCTTTCTTTATGAACGCTATCGGAACTGCAGGTGCTGGCGAAGATACATTTTTAGCAAAAACAACCTTTGCAATCTCTCTACTTAAATGCATAACAGGTGTAACGCTCATATTGCTTAAAAAGATAATCGCAACTTGATCATCAATAAATCTAAGAAAATCACTTGAAAAACCGCTAATATCTCCAAAATGATGCACACATTTTTTCCCCCTTGCTTCAGAGACCATCCAGCCACAAGCATAGGATCCAAGATTTGGAGTCAACATTTTCTCTGTTAATTCCTTGCAAAGGATTTTGGAGGATTTTAATGCCTGATCCCAAATAAATAGATCCTCTGCTGTAGAATACATACCGTAGGAACCTAATGGAAATGACATATCCGCAAACGCTGAATGAATTGGTTCTTCCCAAAATGAATAGCCAGATGCTAAACCTGGAATCACCTTTATTCCATCATCACAACCTGTATGATACATACCTAATGGATGGCATATATGCTGCTGTATGTAATCTGCATAAGACATGTCTGCAACTTTTTCAATAATTGCCGTTAACAACGCATACGCTGAATTTGAATAGCCAAATTTACTACCAGGTTCAAACTCTAATTCCCTTTCTTTAAAGGAATCAATTAGCTGATCTAATGTGGATGGCAGTCTCATTCTGCGAAACCAAAAATCAGGGGCATTTGTATAATTAGGTATTCCGGAACTATTAGTTAAGCAATGATAGATTGTTATTTTTTGACCATTCGGATAATCATGTAGATACTTTCCTACGCAATCATCAATATTCAATTTTTGCTTTTCATGCAATTGAAATATAGCCATCGCTGTAAATGCTTTCGTGAGTGACCCTATACGAAATTTTGTTGTTGGCACATTTGGAACGCTATGTTCCCAATTCGCCATCCCAAATCCTCTGTTTAAAAGAATATTGTCATTAGATGCAATTAATAAAGTACCGTTCAAATAACCATTTCGATTATAAGAATCTACCCAATTACTTAACCGTTCCTCTAATAGCATGTGAGTTTCTCCTTACTAGAATGGTTAATCATTCTTTCTATTGATAGGTTTTCCTTACCTGATGAATCGCCTAATCCGCTTGGAGTTAATAAACGACTATCCTTTTTAATCAATTTCATCGTTATGTTGAAGATATTACCCTCCACTTATATAAATAAACTTCAAAGCAAAACCTCCCAATCCATACTCATACTGTGAATTCTGCACAATACAAAAAGATTAGGAGGTGTGAAAATGGTTCATATCTTTCTATTCATATATTATTCTCTACTAAGAGTTAGCCATCTATCGTTGCCATAGGAATGAGAATAATCCCTTTCATTTACCTTAATTCGTATAGACATTCCTCTTCCTACATTGGTATTGATAGAAAACTGGCCATTAAAAGCTTGTACCCTCTCTTGCATTCCTCTGATCCCCATTGAATCAGAAACAATAATTTCATCCATTTTACATCCTACACCATCATCTGAATAAATAATTTCAAAGCCATCTTCAGTTTCCAATAGATGAATTTCGACAATATTGGCCTGTGAATGTTTCATGGCATTGTTCGTTAACTCTTGGAAAAGCCGATAAATCATCAAGTTTAAACGCTCATCCTTTAAATATAGACGGTCAATTGTGTAAATTAAAACAAAATCAGCACGCTTATGAATTTTTTGAATAAACTTCTCAAGTGCTGCATTTAAGCCTAGTGTATCTAATAATGGCGGCTTCAAATTTTCACAGTAGCCTCTTAAATCATTCAACGATGCAATCATATGATCATGAATCTTAGTAAGGTTCACATAAATATCCGCTGTCCTCTTCGCATGAATACATACATCCATTTCTCGCGCAATATGTAGCTGCTCTTGCAAAACCGTATCATGAAGCTCTTGAGCTAATTGATATTTTTCTTGTTCAAATCGTAGCCAAAGAAGCTTATTAAGCCATGGTAGCTGACTTTTATCAGCCTCTTTCATATGCTTTAACTGTTCTAACAGACCTTCCACCATTTTCGTATTTTCTATAAAATTATTTACATATAAAAGCAATAATTCAAGCCATAATAACTCCTCATCCTTTAGATAAATTGATTTATTATGGTCTACAACTAATATTCTTTTATAATTCATATCTTGATGAATAAAAGCAATATAAAAATGCTCCGTTTTCTTTATATCCCCCAAGGTGAGATTCTCAAGTAATATTTCGTTAATTTGATTTTGAGTAAATTCTTTCGATGGGCTTGTGGAAGTCATTTGATGTGTTTGTAAATCATAGGTTAATACGTTTACATGTTTGATCTCAAGGTGTGTAGCAATTTCTTGAACAAACTTCTCAAGTAAGTCCTCAATCTTCACAACCCTACCAATACTATCAACAGTTGTATACAATCGATGGATATAATCTCCTTTTGTTGAAAAAAGAATTTTTCGCTTATGATAATCTATTTTCTCTTTAATGTAAAAAAGTGCGATTGATGATAAGAAGGCAAAAAAGAATAATTCCGCCATACTTGAAATAGGCATATCAGTAAGCCAATAAAGACCCATTAACAGCCAAATTGTAAAAACAAATGAAAAATTAAAATAATGGCGCAAACGGGTAATGAAGTACTCCATATCAAATATACGTTCAGTGAGCTGTGTACAAATAAAACTATACGGTATTAACATAAGAAATAATGAACTAATTTCCGCAGAGAGCACTTGCTTATTGAAGATTATTTCTGGCAACGCATATAGAAACAGAAACGGTAGAAATGGGATGATGATACTACTTAATAAGATTTTTAATTGTGGTGTTTTAAATATTAAGTAACTAATTCCCAATATATATAGAATTACAGTTAGCAAAATAAAAAATATCCAAAGGGTTAAACTAGAGAATATAGGATTGATAAAAGGATATATAATACTACAAACGCTTAAAAAAACAGCCATTAGCGGAAGTAAATAAAATACTTTAATATTGTCAATAAAAATCCATTTTAAATTCAAAAACAAAAAGTATTTCCTAAGAAAATGAATTAATAGGACTAAGCAAACTAGCATACTACTACGATTTATTATAATCCCAATACTATCCAATATACCTGCCGCGCCTATACTAACATATGCTAGTGAGACAGTTAGTATAAAAAATATTAGTATATTCACTAAAGGGTTATTCTTTTGATTTAAATACAAGTATAGAGAAATTATAAGAGTAAGAAAAAAATAACAAGTTGGTGCTATTATTAAATAATAAAATTGTTGGGGAATATCTAGTGGTTTTATGTGTATATGGATTAAACTACTATTCGATTTCTTTATCGTTAAATCATTGGCTGCTCGTAATACGAAATCATACTTTAAATTAGGAATATTATTAATCTCAGTTCCATCTACATTTATAATAATATCTCCGGGTTCTATTTGTTGTTTAGTAGCCCAATCTTTATAATAAGAATCTACCACTAACCATTCTCCGTTTTTCTCCTTAAGCTCGATATTTATAAAAGGCTTGCTATAAGTTACATAAAGTAAGTAAAGACCCATTATTAAATAAATACTTATAGCAAGCCAAAACCACTTACTTTTAGTATTACTTAGTACCAAAGGCGACTGTTTACATATAGCACTTCATCAAAAGATTCCAGAATTGCTTTTTGTTCAAGTTCTGTAACACCAACTAGAGAGGCTTTTTTTTCTTTTAACAAAGTTATCAACGATGGATTTTGCTCTAAAAATTGAATAATGTTAATCATAAAATCTCCTCATTTCATTAGTTTTTATAGTTACACTTTCTAGGTACACATAACATCGAGCTTCAATTTACATTTACCAATTATTTTACAAGGAATTAATAACCATAAATGTAACTACACCTTCATTATACTATCGCATTACATTTAATCAACAATATTTTCTATTAATCGCTAAAAAATAATAGATTATGTAGCATTTTTCACAAAATGAACTAATCTTCGCAATACTCAGCCATATTCACATTGTGAATTTCTGTCAATAAATTCAACGGAAATAATTCAGTTTCTTTTCTTCTCGTTCAACATATATGGATGAAGAAAGAGAAGAGGAGGCATGTTCCGCAAATTTTTTCCTTAATTCCCCTTATAAAATCCTGATAATTATAATTTAAAGTGTCATTAACAACGTTTTTTCATCAGTAGGCACCTGTTGAAAAAACAAAATAACAATGAAAAAGGATGATTATATGAAGCAAAAGCTTTCACCTATATCTGCCAAGGAGCGGATTGAAACACTCGATGTATTAAGGGGGTTCGCATTATTAGGAATCATATTAGCGAATATTGTTTGGTTCCTTTATCCGGTCTATATGCAGGAAGACCTAAGTTTTAAAAATGAATGGACTTCTTTTTGGAATCAAGCTGATTATACAGTTCGTACTATTATTACTATGTTTGTCGATGGAAAATTTGTCATGCTGTTCTCTATGCTGTTCGGTTTTGGAATGGTCATTATGCAGGAAAGGGCAGCCGCGAAGCAACTAAACTTTTGGGGAATTTATTTTAGACGACTTATTGCGCTATTTATTTTTGGTTGTATCCATGCTTATTTCATTTGGTTCGGAGATATTTTAACAGACTATGCAATCTTGGGGTTATTACTCCTTTTCATGCATAAGTTAAAACCTAATGTTATGTTAATCATTAGCGTAACTTTATATAGCTTATATTTTGGATTATTTACGTTTGGAGCTCTATCCACCGATTCTACGATGATGTCAATGACAATGTCAGAGGAAAGTCGTCAGCTTATGCAATTTACGATAGATGCCCATCAAAATGGAAGTATTCAAGAATTAATGAATGCTAATTTTATGGAAAGAACTTATTATACAATGCGTAATGGATTATATGTTCTTTCTCTAGGCAACCCTATACTTTATTTATTTACAAATCTTCCGTACTTACTAATGTTCTTATTCGGAGCAGCTGTTGCGAAGAAAAAATGGCTTCACCGTTTTAAAGAATATCGAAAAGGCTTTTTCATTACGTGGTTGCTAACATTGATTTTTGGTGGAACATTGTGCTGGATCTTACCTTTCCTTTTAGAAAATTTTTCAGCTGTTCAATATATTAGCTCACCACTCCTAACCATCTTTTATGCTATTAGCTTGATATTTATTTATCACACAGTGAAAGGGAAGAAATTTTTACAGTGGTTAGCGTTCCCTGGCAGAATGGCATTCACAAACTATATCGGCCAATCTATCATTTGTACATTTTTATTTGGACCATTTGCATTCGGCGTTTATGGAAAACTCCACTTAACGACAGCCATCATCATCGCCATTGTCATTTTTGTCTTCCAAATCATTATTAGTAAGCTATGGTTATCCAAATTCCGCTTCGGACCATTAGAATATGTTTGGAGGTCATTTACTTATTTAGGTTTTAAAAAATAATCCAAAAATGCATAGCTTAGATGAAGATCAACCGCATATAGTGAGTACTCGATAAACTCGCAAAATGAATCGATAATTTCAGGATTCTTCTCGATAAAATGAACTAAGGGGCTGTCAGTTGACAGCCCCTCTTCGTTTTACTTTTCTAAGTTCTACATAATGATTTTCCGGATGTTTTTGCCATTTATCCTTCCACGCTTGCATTAGCGTCAATCTCGTCGGTAGAATTCATTAGAATAATTTATTTCTGCTCAGTTCTTACTTTTGCACCCAACGAAATAAAATAGTCAGCTAAAACTAAAGTATTTTCCCCATACCCCTCAGCTATTAGAAACTCATTTCTATTTAATCGATTTCGAATTTCATCAAATGATATTCCTGTTTTTTTTTTTAATGCTAAGAACACTTTTGATTTATTTTCACCTGGATCATCAAGATACACATAATATTTTTTTACTTTTTCTTTAACTCGTTGTTCAATTGGGGCAAAATTTTCTTTTGATTTTGCAATAGGGAGAAATTCGCATATATTTCGAATTTCTTCATCATTTAATTTAATATTCCACTCTTTCTCCATTAACTCATAAAAATTAGATTGATATTCTCCGCTTTTATAGTATCTATCATCATGTTTATCAAGCCAAACAGACAAAAAATAGTCGAATTTCTCCAAAGAATTCACTAAGAGTTTTGGGGAAAATTCTCCTCCAACATAATCATAATAAATTGGAGTTTCAACTTTACTTATATCTGCAATCACTGGATTTCCACTCCAACTGGAAATAATGATCCAATTGCTATTCCATTTCGTTATCTCTGATATATCTATCCAACATTTATCTTCTCTAATAAACCTGTAACCTTCTAATGCAACCATTAGATTTTCAATACCAACTATATAGAAGTCGTTAGTCCAATAAAACATTATGTCTTTAGATTTTGGTAACTCACTGTACCATTTCAAAAGTGCTTGACTTAAAAGAGGACGTTTAAAAAATTTTTTTAACTCCTGATTCGTTTCTGTAGACGTTCCTAAATATCTTATCTTACTGCCATTTTCATGTTTAGAAATTGAATGAGCTAGGTACTTCATCGTTTTTTACAGCTCCCTCCACTGTTGTGTCTATCTATCATTGCTTGGCGATCAATTAGTCGACCAGTAGTTGCATTGGTATAACTTCCTCTATGACCTCTCTCATCATATAAATGTTCATTATATTCTTCAACATGTTTAGCATTAGGTAAAAATCTAATATTCCTTGGATCTCCCTTCCAAGCATTACCTTAAGCACCATTTTTATAATTAGTAATGTGGTGCCCTATATAACCACTCACTTTTCCGCTGCTTTTTAGTTCTCCTATTCCAGCTTCATTCCAAGGATGGGTTCGCCACTCGCCTTCTGTTTTTCTTTCCGATCAAGATTGACAGGGTGAAACAATCTACAAGCCTCTTCTATATTCTTTTCTGATATGATTAGATGTTCAGACATAAAATCAAATACTAATTAATTCAATGTCAGTATTGATTTCTTGCTTGATCGAACAAACAGACAAGATAGTAATGTTGAAAATAGTAAAATACAAAATAAGTTAGATTTTAACGAAAATGCAGAGAATTGCAATTAAGTAAAGTTACAATTCTCTGCATTTTTATTTTGCAATTAACAACTAGAGGCGAAGTATTCCTATCACTTCTGATGATTCGTTAGATTAACGGGCGATATATATCTTTCCAGTAAGGAATCATCTCTTCTGAAAAAATATAAACAAAATCATTAGATGATAGGTTACCTAAATTATCTAATGCAATTCCAAACTTGAAATATATTTTATAGTTTCTGTTTATAAAATACTCTTCATTTTTTAAACTATCCAATTTAGTTATTATCAATAAAAACTTCCTCTTTACAATTTAAGGCTAGTTGAATTAACTGTCCTTTTTCATTATAAATTGCTTGACTATTCGTCCTATTTTCAGTAGTTATACCCTTTTTATTATTCTTGCTTATTTTTAAAGGATTTCCCCATATTTTTTCAATTTCACTCGGCTGCATGCCGAATTTTAATAATCCTACAGATTGATACGGAGTAATTTCATATTTTAAGTTTATTAGCTGATTATCAATACTTCTGAATTGAAAACCTATTTTTATATTTTTCTCGTAAATATTTTTTTGGTTATCTGAATAAATTGTTAATTGAATTCCATCATCGGGATAATCTAAACCGTAAATTGACATGTTGTACTGAGGAAATATATAACATCCATCTACAAAATATGGATTTTCTTTGAATAAAAATTGCTTTGATTCATTCATTAAATCAATTTTTTGTGTATTCAAGAAAATAATCTTTGGGTTACTTACAGAAATACTTACTAAAACATCATCTAGAAAATGAAATATATAATCATCTTGATATTGAAAAAACTCTTTTCCATTGACATTTTTCTTATCCAATTCACCTATGATATTGTTTAAGTCTGATGATGGCATAGAAAGCTTTACTTCATTTATTCCGATTTTAGGTAATATTTTCAACTCTCTTCTCATAACTTCTACCTCATATAGATTTTTTTGTTTGTGGTGTGACAGCCTATGATTTCATTGGGGCATATCTTTTGGATATCCATATCAAGTCATAAAAGTTTAACCAAATTTATTTTGTCCTTTTCAATAAATACTCAAAAAGCTGACTACAAATAATGTCTTGATGTCCTTCTTTAACTGGAAAACGAAAAAAATACACTTGATCTAGATATGAATCAATTTCATAAAAAGGAAGACAAAAAAATTCTGAATAACTCATAAAAATGTTTTTTATATTTTCAGATATTTCTTCATGATTCACTTTAAACTTTGTGATGTCATAAAAAACTTCATAATACCAAAAAGTTTGTATCACGAAGACGCATGCCACCCATAAGTCCAATCGGATCTTACCGAGTATACATACCCATTTCCGAGTCAAAATACCTGAACCTATTTTAATATAAGACATTTTCAAAAGACCTAATTTTCAATACTTAATACCCATCGCTAAAACAAAATTCATAGAAAATAGACTCGTTATGAAATGAAAAGTCATGGCGAGTCTATTTTCTATTTGTACATAGGCTTTGTTTTTACTTTTCTAAACTGACGTCTACTTTTTTGAGAATGATCCAGTCCTTAATGCCATCTTCTGCAGGAATATTGCTCGTAAAAATTATCAATATTTTCCTGACTTAGTATTTTCATATCATAAAAAAGACTATCAAGAATATCTTCAGCAATCTCTTCGTCTTCTGCACAACCTGTATTTTTTGCCAGAAGTTCTACCGCTACTTTTATTATATACCCTCTGTCCGCTTCAGACAGAGTCCTATCATTATAAACTTGAATTATTAATTTTTTTATTTGTTCTTTGACCTTTTTGTTTTCAATGTACTCTTCCTCTTCACTTTTGAATTGCTCATTGTAGTAGTTATTTAAAGAATTTCTAATTTTATCGATTTCACTTCGATAATCTATTTTCATAATTTAAAGACACCTTCCCTTTTTATGAATAGCATAAGCACTTTTAGGTATTTCACCTGTATAAGAACCTTAGCATCTTTCGTTGCAAACTTATATGCTGGATTTCCTATTAACTGTACCTGCCAAAGTTTCATGTAAACCTAATGGATCAATCATTCGAATGGGATCGCAAACATAGCCGTATAGCGTAATTATTTCAATGCTTTACAGATTTTTTGAAACTTTATTTAATAACCCCAACTTAGTTTAAAAATTCAAAACTACTATCCTTATACTAACAATCCATTTTTATCGTATAAAGTCGAAATAAATATGTACAAAAATGTTTGTTTAATAAAGTACATTTTTGTTTTCCTTTGTATATTACAACTATACAGGGAGTGGCGACATGATAGCCTTGACCATATGTTAGCCAGCCCTTGATATAGCTAGGTTCTAGGCTATCGAATTATGCGACTAGTGAAGTAAGTTTTTTACAAAAAAACACATGTAAAAAAAGCGCTTTAGAGCACCTTCTTTACACATGTTTTGCAAATTTTTTACTAGTTTTGGTATCAAACAAAAACACCTTAGCAGTTATACTTTGAATGATTAATTTTAGAGCTCACTGCATCAGCTATTTACAATACCTGATACCCTAATCTGAATTTCCCTAGTTTCGCATTACCTGTCTCTGATGTCGCTGTTTAATTTTTTTTTGACTTTCTAGAGGTATACAATAGATCTTCAACAACTTTTAGATTTTTTTTCAATTGTTTCGAGTAAATACGTACATCTCCATTTACATACTCAAATCTAAATGTCCTTGTGGGTAAAATTTTCATTTTTTCTCCAAAGAAACCGTCTCTAATAATAGTATGGACAGTCGAAATGTCATTATATGAATATCTGTCAACCATAAACGTTTCTTCGTTCGTATCATCGTCCCTTGTGTAGAACAATCTTTTTTCTATCACAGATCCTTCATATATTATATAATACACTTGGCTTAAAACCATTTCACCAGCCCTATTACTTTCAAATCCAAGACAGATTTTCTTTTCAGTTTCATTTATTATGAAATAACTCCCCCACCCCTTATTTTCAGCGTCATAAGAAAAATACAGTTCATTGTTTTTCAACTTATTCACTACAATTCCTTCCTTAGATTTCGGTTCCTTTTTATAAATTTTTGGTTTTGGTAATTGATCTAATTCATATTGATATGGGTATATTTCTAGATAAGAATTGCTCCAAATAATCGTTTCATTTTCAACGTCTTCAACTTGATGATGCAACACATTGTATGAGGAACGATATTCCTCGAATATTTTTACAATCATCTCGTAATCTTTTTCTATCATCTTGTACACTTCCCTAATTTTTTAGTTGTTTTTGTTTAAGTGGGTTTCTCCTATCACGTTCCATTTTAGGGTTTCAAATGTGATAATGAAAGCCTAATTCTCTCCTCAAGTTCAAATCCCACATGGACCTGAAAATAATGCTCACTTGTATTCCAAAAAAACATCTGATTCAAAACCATGAGGAGAAAAATTCAAGAAACAGCCATATTCCTCATTTACTTTATAAAAATAAATTTCCATAATATAGCCCCCAAAAAAATCTAAAGGTACAATAAACCACTAGTAAAAACTCTTCTTTAACCAATAAACCTAACCCTCTAAACTTTTTAACCACCTAATATAGTAGCTGCACTGTTCTTCGATTTTTACAAACCTCAAACTATTATCAAACTCAAATATGTCAACTACATCTTTTAATTTAGCTGGTTCTCCAAATTTCACTTTATATGCCAAACGTCCGGTACCCATAGATAGCTGCATTGTAGATGGATAAACATTTAACGCAGCCCCATTACACATAATCTGTATATGTTTATCCTCTAGATGTTGTCGCAAGCTTTGAAGTGCTAGGAAAAAGTTTTCATGTTTGAAACTTATTGTGTCACCTAATATTAATAGTTCTATTAAAACCATTTCTTCATCATCTGGACATTCCTCATATAGTTTCAAAATACCATCAAATATTTTTCCGTCATTCATAGCAAGTTTTATAGTTTTACTTTCATAATTCAAAATATCACCTTCCAAATAATAGAGCCTGAAGATTTATGCCACTCTTTTGATGTAGGTTTGAATTTTATTTTAGAAATGCTTTACCGCTTCGTATAACCCAGTTATTTTAGATTATTTTTGGTTTATTCCGACTTAAACACTAAATAGCAGCAAACACTCCAATATAAGTTAGCCTATTATAAAGCTTTTCTTTATCTTTGAACATAATATCACCATCATAATACCAAAACGCTGCATTCGCTTTTTCAACGCCCTTCTTTATACAAATCTCTCTAATTTTTGTTATATTTTCTTCCGTAACTGATAATTCATCTTGGTTTATCAGAATATCTAAGTCTATCTCTTGTGAGTGCTGTGTAAATCCAATCCAGTCCTCATCGTAAAATACTTCCCCTATATCTTTACAAAAACCACAGATTTTATAATCTAAATCTCCTATTTCTACATCTTCTCTATAGTCTAATTCAAAATACTCCTCAAAATCCTTCTCAAAATTACTTCCTACCCAAATATGCACTTTAGATGTGTTTTGTTCTCCATAATTCATTTGTTATTTACACCTCATCTTCATATGATTATCATGATTTTTATTGATTATTCCAAGTGCTTCTTCCTTCGTTTTAGCACTCTTTAACTGTTTAATTAACGTGTCATGGAATCTCTTACTTGCACTACTACTGTGATGTTTACCTGATATAGTATTACCATCTCCATCCAATATACCTTCAAAAAATACTTTTTTATCACCATTTAAAGGAACTACCATTTCCAACAGTTCCTCTGCTGAGAATCCTAATTCCCTCGCTTTTACAGCAATGGATACAGGAAACATCTCATGAAAACCTCCGCCATTTCGTAGTGCTCTTTTAACAGATTGAATATGTTGAGAAACTTGCTCTGGAGTAGCTTTATTAAACCACTCAATAAATCCACCGTTTTTCCAAGGTGCAAGTCCGAATAAGTCTACCTCAGCATTAGGATTACTAACATATCCATACAAAGTAGGATTTCCACCAGCAAGGCCAATTGGATCTACTTGAGTATAATTCCCTTGTTCCGGGTCGTAGTATCTAAATCGATTATAATACAATCCAATTTCTATATCTTCATATTGCCCTTGATAACGGAATGGGATAAAGTCTTTCTCACCAGTAAATTCATTCACTCTACCATAGATATCAAGCTCGGCTGACCAAACCCTATTACCTTGTTCATCATAGGCTTCAACAGGCGTTCCTAGATAGTTACTAATAATGCTGTAGTTACCTTCATTCGTAATTTTAGCTGAAGGTACGTTCCCTTCATTAAATACCCATGTGACTAGACTATCATTTTCTAGTTCAGCTGAATAATTATCTGAATACTCGTGCAGGATAATATTTCTATCCCACGCGAATCTAGTTGTTTTTTCGTCAGAACTTTTCTCTATTCGTCTACCTAACGAGTCATACTTAAAAGTAACTTCTGTGTTGTCTGATTTGATAACTTTAGACATCATGCCATTGCCGTTATATTCGTACTTCCACGTATCACCGTTCTTCTCAACTTTCTGAATCAGATTACCTTCATCATCATAAGAGAAAGTTGCTTCTCTCGTTTCAAGCAATCTGCTTCCGGCACCATAGACACGATCTGTCTTTTCTTTCGTTTCATACAAATTCCCAACATCATCGACACTGCGATATAAGAAATCAAATTGACGACTGTCTTGATTTGCCCACACGAGGTTACTAAACTCATCATAACCATAAGTAACTTTTACACCTGTTAATTCGTTTACCATGCTTCGTAAGCGATGATTGACGTCCCAATTATATACTCTTCTTCGTGTGTCACGGTTTTGACTATTTATTCGATGGTGTGTCGGTCTACCTGTTATATCATATTGCCATTTGCTAATGACATATCCTGGTAAGATTCTTTCAATCTCTTGACCAAGTTCATTGTACTGCATTGACGCTGTCCAATGTGCTTGCTCTGAGCGAGAGGCTGTGATTTGTGACACATTTCCCATCTCATTACGAGCGACATCGATTTTTGCACCCAGGCTACTCGTAATCTGTGAACGGTTTCCTAATTCGTCATAGCTACTCGCAATCCAATGGTCATTTTGCCACTCCTTGATCGCTTGTCCAGATGGGTCTCGCTCCAGTTTTACTTTCACATGCTCATTTTCAGTCTCAATTAACGAACCATTTTTGTCATAGCCAAACGTTTCCCAAGTATCATCGTAATAATCAGCACGAATGACATTTCCTAGACCATCATGCTGGTACGCTATCCAACGATCACCAGGACGTTGAATTCTCTGAACCAATCCTGCCAGACTTCGCTCATTCTCGGTCCAATTTTCCAATCAAGTTTTGTATCCTAAAAATGTGGCGTTTGTTGCACATGCCGGGCACATAAAAAAGCCCTTCTGTCACAGCGGACAAAAGAGCATGCCAAACAAAGAATTTATTAGCTTAAAAATATCACGTAGCCCTTTCTAACTATCCTTCATTAACCCTCATAAATAAAGATTTCCTTATTTATATCCATATAGTGATTGGGCACATGACCAAACAATCGTTAACATCTAGTAAGACTAAGTTCGTATTTGCAGTACTACATGATCCAATGATATTCATTGATGATTTTCATGTAGCTGTTCCTACCTCTTCAAAACACAATCCATTAATTCCGTTTTTTTCAATAAAATCTATAAACTTTTGTGTACAATAATAGTTTGAACTAACTTTATCGTCTCTAAATAAAGTTTCATTTTCTATCTTTTCTAAATTAAATCTGATGTTTGTACTTCGCATCATTGCAAGAGATTCTTGCAAATCTAAGCCATTAAAATTAATTGATGTTACCACATTAGTTACATTTATAAATATATATTCTTCTGAAATGCCTTTGATTTTTATTGGGAAGATTTCTATAATATCAGAAAATTCTTCAATAAAAAGCTTTTCAAATTTCTTTTTTATTATAAATGTAGCTCCATAACATCGTGAATCAAAATCTAACAATTTTCCTCTTGTATGTTTATCTTCTGAGATACCAAAAATCTCTTCATTCCAATCCTGATTAATCTTCTGTCCCTTAAAAGTTGAAAAAAGACGAACATCTTCTTTATTCAAAAAAGTTAAATCTTTATAATCATAGTCATTTTCAAATCTATATACTTTCATAAACAACACCTCTAATCACCAAATTTTAACATTGAATAATAAATCATTCCTTATATTCTCTAGCTCAGCTATCACTGCGTCTCTCGCTTTTGCCCCACCTAAACTTTCAGCAAACTCCAACCTATTAGCAACATTTTTAAAATATTCATCGGTATGAATTACTCTATGATAAGCACCAGGTTGTATACTATTTGGATCCATATGTTTTAAATAAACTCCATTATCTGCACCGTTGACATTAATCTTGAGTCTTTCCAGAACATCTCTAGCTCTTTAAGCATGTAAGTTTGAATGATCTCCAGCAACAATATGATGAGCTGCTGAACCTTTAAACTTATGCCAAGCACGTTTCATGTACCCTTGATTCTTTCTTAACTCACGATTAGCTTTGTTCATATTCTTTCTTAATTCTTTTGTACAAGAAAGACCGAAAATATCTATAGAATTATTTGTATCTTGTACATATCCATATAAGACCAAACCACCATTAAGCCCAATCGGATCTTTTTGTGTATACATTCCCTCAATTGGTGAGTAATATCTAAATCTATTGTAGTAAAGACCAGTTTCCTCATCCGCGTATTGCCCTTGATATCGGAATGGTATAAAATCCTTGTCACTGGTTAACTCTTTTATCTGACCATAAATATCTAACTCACTTGACCAAATTTTTTTACCTTCAGCATCATACGCTTCAGTAGGTGTACCTAGATAATCACTAATAATACTATAAATCCCTTTACTTGTAATTTTGGCAGAAGGAACAAATGAACCTTCATTGAAAATCCAAGTTATAAGACTTTCATCCATGTTTTCTGTGTTTGAAGATGCATTCAAAATACTAGGTTCACAAGTATAGCTACTTTCAACCCACTCATGTAGAGTTATATTCCCATCCCACACAAAATGAGTAGCCTTCCCTTCACTACTCTTCTCAACACGCCTACCTAGCGCGTCATACTTGAAAGTAACTTCTGTCTTGTCTGGTCTAATGACCTTGGACATCATGCCGTTACCATCATATTCATAATTCCACACATCGCCATTATCCCTAATTTTCTGAACTAGATTACCTTCATCATCGTAAGAGAAGGTTGCCTCTCTCGTTTCAAGCAATCTCCCACCGGCGCCATAGACTCGGTCTGTCTTTTCTTTCGTTTCATACAAATTCCCGACATCATCGACACTACGGTGTAAAAACTCAAATTGACCGCCTTGATTGGACCACACTAGGTTACTGAATTCATCGTAACTATAAGTAACTTTTACACCCGTTAACTCGTTTACCATACTTCGTAATCGATGATTGACATCCCAATTATACACGCGTCTTCGTGTATCACGGTTTTGACTACTTATTCGATGATGTGTTGGTCTACCTGTTACATCATACTGCCATTTGCTGATGACTTCTCCTGGTAAGATTCTTTCAATCTCTTGGCCGAGTTCATTGTACTGCATTGATGCTATCCAATTTTTTTGCTTTAATCGAGAAGCAGTGATTTGCATTAATTATACAAAAAAACAATTTCACTCCTAACAAAAAAAACATATGTAAAGGAGATTTTTTGAATTCCTCTTTACATATGTTTTGAAAATAAAAGTAAATACTAATAGTATCGTATTAAGCTCTTAACTGATAAAATTATACAAGCCCCTCTCCTTCTCTTTATGAATAACTTCCAGCATATTAAACAATAACTTAACATTGTTACTTTTCTCTGTATCAGTCAAAATGGTATAGATATAGTTATGCACAGGACAACAATACTTTTCATCCTCAGAGACTACACAATAGCCCCTATTATCATTTTTCTCTATATGCCTCCACTTCCAACCGTATTTTTTTTTCTACAATGGATCCATATAATGAACCAATTTCAAATGCTATTTCTTCAACTTCTTCTATTAATTTATTATCTCTATAATGAGACAACGCTAATTTAATATTGTCGAGTGACATTAAATAATCATCAATATCTACTATTTTTAATTTTTCCTGACTCAAATCAGATAAGCTTCTAATTTCATCCATTTCTTCACTTTTTAATTTACGAACCTTAAGATTATCCTCATTGACTAACCAATTTTCTTGCATAATTCTTTCCCCCCTTAGGACTTCTCCAGATTTTATTTTCCCTTTTAACTTTATTTGTAATAATCAAGTCTTTTTAACATAGCAACATTATTGATTCCCGGTTTCCACTAAGTAGCAACCGAATTAATAGAATTGTAAAGGACACCATGTTTAACTTTGAATAACATTTGTAAAATAAATTTCCTTCACAAAAAAGAGTAGCAATAAAATCCGATTTCTAAGATTCATGCTACTCTTTTAATGTTGGTTTAAATTTTACTCCAAGTATAACCACGAGTATTAATCTCATATCTTATATACTCAACTAACTAAGATAAATTCAAACTACCCCTGGTGTTTAGCTAGAAAAATTGTTACTACTTACGGTTCTTTGTTATTATTCAGATCACTGTTTCTGAATAATAATCTCTAAAATATTAAGGTTTATACACATCAGCTTCATTAGACGGAACAAAGGTTATACCCTTCAATTTAAGTTTTTCAGCTTCTTTTTTAAATTCTTCTGAACAAAATAATATACTTGAAAGGCTAGTATTATTTATTAGAAAAACATCTGAAAGAGTATTTGATTTTTTCAGCTGTAAATCCCATATTTTTTTTATACTACCATCTTGCCTATAAAATTCAATATTTGATTTCTCCATATCTATTACATCTTCTAACCTATCATAAAATCGCACATAATAATATTCCTTTGACGATATACTTTCTTTATGCCTGTTAACCATGTGCAATTTAGTGTATTGAAAATTATTGATTCCAAATTTTAATAATAAATTTAGAAATTCTGATGTTATGAAAAAACCTTGACTATCCCATCTCAAATCAAACGCATAATTTCTATCCTTTGAAACAAACCATAACTCTTTAGGTAATTCTGTTTTTATATTTTTTGTGATTCTCCATTCCCCAGCATCAGATTTTCTTGCTTCAAATGGATCATTTTCAAAGAATTCCGTATGCAATATCCCCTCTAATAAAGTAGGGCATGACTTCTCTTTCTTTTTAAAAATTGCATAAATATTTTCCATTAACAACACTCTCTTTCATTTATGATAATCTACCACAAGGTGTTTTAGTTTTTATTTTTCCAGAAATGATTTTCTTTCTTTGACTTCTTTGTAGAGATTCAACATACTGTTTTGCTTGTTTTGCATTAATACTCTCATTTTCAAACTTTTTGTATATTTTATCTAACTTTGTCTCCACCATCTCGGTATAGTTACGATGTCTTGATCTGTGGTACACTTTTTGCCCATGAATTTTTGCATTTGCAGGGCTATCTGACATTAATAATCCATTTGTAAAATGATCTCTCATTTCTCTTGGTAACCCAATACTATCTAAGAAATTAGCATATCGATCCCATGTTAACTCAGGTATAAGATGATGTGCTTGCATTCCATCTCCTTTTATTCCTCCTAATGATTTATCTAGTGCTGTAGAACCTTTGCTTAATCCAAATATATCTATCCATCTATTTGGATCATTTACATATCCATACAAAGTAGGGTTTCCACCAGCAAGTCCAATTGGATCTACTTGAGTATAATTCCCTTGTTCCAGGTCGTAATATCGGAATCGATTATAATATAATCCTATTTCTACATCTTCATACTGCCCTTGATAACGGAATGGAATGAAGTCTTTCTCACCTGTAAATTCATTCACTTTACCGTAGATATCAAGCTCAGCTGACCAAACCCTATCACCTTGTTCATCATAGGCTTCAACGGGAGTTCCTAGATAGTCACTAATAATGCTGTAGTTACCTTCATTGGTAATTTTAGCTGAAGGTACAAACCAGTCGTTAAATATCCATGTAACTAGATTATCGCTTTTTAGTTCAGTTGAGTCATTCTCTGAATATTCATGTAGAATAATATTTCCATCCCACATGAATCTCGTTGTTTTTTCGTCAGAACTCTTCTCTATTCGTCTACCTAGCGAGTCATACTTGAAAGTAACTTCTGTGTTGTCTGGTTTGATGACCTTCGACATCATCCCATTTCCGTTATATTCGTACTTCCACGTATCACCGTTCTTCTCAACTTTCTGAACGAGATTCCCTTCATCATCATAAGAAAATGTTGTATCTCTCGTATCAAGCAATCTACTTCCGGCACCATAGACACGATTTGTCTTTTCTTTCGTTTCATACAAATTCCCGACATATCGACACTACGGTGTAAGAAATCAAATTGACCGCCTTCATTGGACCAAACGAGGTTACTGAATTCATCGTAACCATAGGTAACCTTTACACCTGTTAACTCGTTTACCATGCTTCTTAATCGATGATTGACGTCCCATTTATACGCGCGTCTTCGTGTATGACGGCCTTGACTACTTATTGGATGGTGTGTCGGTCTACCCGTTGCTCATACTGCCATTTGCTAATAACATTTCCTTGAAATACCATCTCAATCTATTGAACGAGTTTCTTGCATCGTCACAGTACTTAAAGAAAACTGTAGATCATTGCAATCACCCATGAAAGCAATGGATGTTAAAAGATGACTCCGGCAGGATACGAGGTCACTGAAAAAGTCCAACATAATATTAAAACGATTGGAGAAACAGAATTTTTTTCTCCAATCGTTTTTTCTTTTCATTCAATTTCCTCTCAAGAGTATAATAAAGAAAACCCAACTCGAGGTGGTGCGACTATGATTTCTAAACAAGAAACATTGAACTTAAGTCCGTATATGGCATTATATAATTTAATAATTCCAAAAGATAATATTCTTCGCCAGATCAATGAACTGGTTGATTTTTCATTTATATTAGACGAACTAAAATCAAAGTACTGTTTGGATAATGGTCGAAATGCGATTCCACCCATTCGTATGTTCAAATATTTACTCCTGAAAGCCATTTATGATTTATCAGATGTCGATTTAGTTGAACGTTCAGATGTCGATTTAGTTGAACGTTCAAA
>NZ_JBFTHS010000044.1:0-39350 GCF_056394365.1 Lysinibacillus sp. 10T31 | reverse complement strand
TGATTCAAATAAGGTTGTGAAGTAGGTCAGTTTTTTTTACGGATTCAAGATCCAAAGAGCTGCCCGACCTATTCTTCACCTCTACTATATAAAAAAATAGTAGTACGAACCAATGCCTTGGTCTGCACTACTAATCTTAGTATGTTTTTCTTTCTTGAACTCCCATGAAAGAACGTAATCATCTTTCATTTTCTGAGGTGTAGTGTTGACTTTAAGCAACATGGATGGCTAACGGGGCAGTTTACTTGAAGAAGAACTGATAAAACAGTGAGGGGTTAAATAAAAATCACCCTATAAAAGGCGAACAGTTTAGTTGTCGGGATCTAGTCCCACTGGTGTTTCCGTTCGACCAGGCTACTATCAATCTATAAATTGAATAAAAAATAGTCAACCAGATTTCCTCTGGCTGACCTTATCATACGAACGGGTGCTTTAATCGAAGAAGATAGCAAAATCAAAAGCAACAATCTTTGAGAAAACAGCTATATTAAAAGAGCATGCTTAATATAATTTCTGGCATGTTTCTTCATTAAAGGGCACTTTAATGGAGGAAATATCATAGAAATGATCGATCTTTTTTAGAGAAGAATGATTCAATAAAATATATAAAGAGCACGTTTTGATTTTTTTTTTTTAAAACACGCACTTTCTTTTTACTTGTTTATCAAGGCTATTATTAAATTCTTAATACAAGCTACAGACTTTCAACGATATGTTGAAAGTAGAATTGTTAGTTATTGTGGAAATCTAAAATTAATTTTACGTTCTTTTTCATCCCAAATAAGGTGGGCATTAAAAGTTTTCTCTCCTTTTTTAAATCCTTTTATCAAGTCTGTTTCACCAGCTGCCAAGAGTTTTTTTATATTGGATTGTGAAATAGTTTTTCTTAAAAGTTTCTTTGAAACCGAGAATTTACAATTAGCTGTTTTATAATTTGAACACCCGTAAAAAGTGCCATGATCTATGATTGACCCCTCGCAAAGGATACATTTCCCAACTACTGTTTTTTCTTTATTATATCTTTTATTGTACGGATTATTTGCAGTGATTTTATCGACTGCATTTTGATTAAATGCCCATTCCTTTTCACGCATGTTAGCATCTGAAATCAATTTGTCAGCAAGCTTTTTTACTTGTTCCATAAATACTTTAGGAGAAGCGTTGCCTTCACCAATTTCAGAAAGTCGTTGCTCCCATTTGGCTGTCATAGAAGGGGAAGTTAAGATACTTTCACCTAGTGCCTCAATTAGTAACATACCTTTAGTCGTTGCAAAGACTTGGTTTTTCTTAACTTCGATGTAGTTTCGATCTTTTAATGTACCAATAATTCTAGCGCGTGTAGCTTCAGTACCTAATCCTTCCGTTTTCGATAAGACCTTTTCTAATTCCGCATCTTCCAAATGTTTACCAGCTGTTTTCATTACGGTAATCAAATTACCTTCAGAATAACGATTTGGTGGTTGGGTTTCACCTTTTTTTACGTTAGCTTTCGCAACGATACCTTGCTCATTTTCATGTAATAGGGGAAGTAGTTCATCTTTGTCTGTAGGTGAGTTTTCTTTAGAATGATAAATTACCTTACGCCAACCTTCTTCCATAAGCACTTTGCCCTTAGAGATGAATTCTGCACGTTTATCGACAAGTGAATGAATCGTTGTGTAAGAAAATATGGCATTGTTGTAATGTGCTGCAATGACTTGTCTTGCAACTAAATCATAAATTTTTTCTTCTTCTGTACTTAGCTTCGCTACGTCTGGTATTTGCTCTGTAATAATAATTGCATGGTGATCGGTTACTTTTTTTTCATTCACATATCTTTTATTATTCATAATTGAACTTGTTGGGGGCGGAAGAAGACCTTTAGATTTATCAATTTTACTTAAATGCTCTAGTATCTTAGGTAGTGTTTTTGCTTCTTCATTCGTTAAAAATTGTGAATCAGATCTTGGATAGGAAACTACGCCCTTTAAATAAAGCTTTTGCAAAATATCCAGTGTATTTTGTGGTGAGAATTTATAGGCCTTGTTTGCTGTAGCTTGTAATGCAGATAAGTTGAATAACAATGGAGGAGCGTATTCCTTTGTTTCTCTTTTAATACTATTAATTTCTACATTTTTATTGATACAGAAATTAGCAATCGCAATAGCTTGTCGTTCCTCTTGAACCCTTGAAATGTTATCTTTATGCCATTTTGCTTTTAACATTTTTCCATTAAAATTAAACTCTGTTTCCACTTCCCAAAATGGTTCTGATTTAAAATTCGCAATTTCATGCTCTCTCTTTACTATTAGTGCAAGTGTAGGTGTTTGTACACGACCAATTGAAAATACATCTTTCACGCCATTTCGTTTGAGGAGTACCGTGTATAATCTGGATGTGTTGATGCCAATTAGCCAGTCTGCACATGAACGACTTAGTGCTTCAAAATAAATATCACGTGTTTTCTCTTCTGGTAGTAAGTTTGCAAACCCATTTTTTACAGCGTTTTCTGTTAAAGATGATATCCATAGACGTTTCATCGGTTTATTAACACCGCATACTCTCAAAATGGTGCGGATAATTAACTCACCTTCACGCCCAGCATCACCACCAATGATGATTTCTCGAATATCAGGTCTTTTTACTAAACTTTTAATTACATTGAATTGTTTATATTTTGATTTTGTCACTTTATATTCGAATCGATCTGGAATAATCGGTAATGTTTCTAATGTCCATTTCTTCCATGTTGGATTATATTCCTCAGGTGCTTTCAATTCACATAGATGTCCTATCGCCCATGTAATTAGTGCTCCATCTGGAAAATATGTGTTAGGCTTAACTTCAAAGTAACCAGCTTTTTTTGTAAAAGAAAAGGGGGCAGCTAATTTTGCAGCTTGATCTGGTTTTTCTGCAATTACTATTTTCATATATCCTTCTCCTATTAATAATAATTACAACTTCTTGTATATTAATTATAAATTAATTTTCAGTATAACGGTAATATTAATAATTGTGTTTATCGGACTGCTCTTCAAACTAAAAGATGTCCGAAAATTCATCTGCTAATGTTTTTTCTTTTTTTAATGGGATTACGTTGTGATATTGAATATAGAGAAGAAGGCTAAATATATTTATTTTTCTAAAAATAATTAATGTTTAATAGTTCTATTTTACAGCTATTAAACGCTCGTTTATTAATATTTTTACTTTAATGTATTATATAATATAATTGCTATCTGGAAAATATTCTGATATTGTTCCTCTTATAACTTAATAATTCTTGTTGGTGCGAATGACATTGTTCGTTTGCTTAAAAGGGAAATCGGTGCAAATCCGATGCTGTCCCGCAACTGTAATGGAGAGTCTATACAATAGTCACTGTAGCGAGCTATGGGAAGGCGTATAGATGATGAACCTGAGCCAGGAGACCTGCCAATAAAAGTAACAAACTTACATAGAACCACGAGGATGGTTGTAGTGACTGGGAAGAGACGCCCTTTATTTAACTATGACATCCTCTTGTGACAAGGGGATTTTTTTTATGCCCTTTGCTTTAAGAGAGGAGAGCGTTTTGAAAAATCCAACAACAAGAAAAATCAACCTACTCTTATTAGTATTGACTGGTGTCGTTCTAATATCAATGACGTTAGCGATAATGGTAGGCTCTGTATCTATTACACCTGGTATTGTATGGCGTATTTTTTTGTCGCATATCCCGTTCAATCCACTTGGAATTGCAGAAGATTGGAGTCGTTCGCAGGAAATTATCATATGGCAAATTCGTACTCCCCGCGTAGTACTTGCCATAATAGTCGGAGCGGGTCTTGCTATTTCGGGAGCTGCTATTCAAGCTTTAGTTCGCAACTCAATCGCAGACCCCTATATTTTGGGTGTATCTTCCGGTGCATCTGTCGGTGCGACGTCTGTTATTTTACTTGGAGCTTTTTCATTTTTGGGTATGTATGCGCTATCATTTGCGGCTTTTATAGGTGCGACGATTGCAGTACTAATCGTGTTTTTCTTAGCACGAGTTGAGGGGCGAATTTCAGTTATTCGATTATTATTAGCCGGAATTGCCGTGTCACTAGTTTTGTCAGCAATGACGAATTTTATGCTGATGATGGCGAAAGAAGAGGGCGGCATAAAGGCAGTGATGTATTGGATGATGGGAAGTCTGGCTGGAGCAAAATGGGGGAATTTATTGATTCCATTCGTTGTTTTAACGGTCGTCTACGTAGTTTTACGTCTCCATGCACGTCATTTGAATTTACTTTTACTAGGCGAAGAATCTGCTGTTACGCTAGGGGTTAATTTAGAGAAATTTCGATTGCTACTAATTTTATTAATTTCCCTATTAACAGGTGTCCTTGTTGCTGTAAGTGGTGCAATTGGCTTTATAGGTCTGATTATTCCACATATCGTACGTATGATTGTCGGCTCAAATTATAAGTTTGTACTGCCAGTCAGTGCATTAGTTGGTGCGATATTTTTAATATGGGCTGATGCAGTTGCACGCATTGTGATTGCACCTGAGGAAATGCCGATTGGAATTATTACGGCTTTATGCGGATGCCCATTTTTTATATGGATGTTGCGTAAGCAAATGTATTCTTTCGGGGAGGAGAATTAGATGGTATACGTAGCAAAAAACCTTACTTTTGCTGTGCAGCAGGTGAAAATATTAAACAATGTTTCTGTACATATTCAAGAACGCGAGTTTGTGGGCATAATTGGCCCTAATGGCAGTGGGAAATCGACCCTATTAAAAAATATGTACCGTATGCTACAACCCCAAGAGGGAGAAGTATTTTTATTTAATGAAAATATTTACAAGCAATCTTCAAAGGAGATAGCAAAGCAACTAGCCGTCGTAGGGCAGGAAACACCAGTGCTATTTGAGTTCACTGTTAAGGATCTTGTTGCAATGGGACGTACACCGCATAAAAGGCTTATGGAAGTGGATACAAAAGAAGATCTAGCTATTGTCGAGGAATCGATGCAGCAAGCAGGCGTTCTGCATTTAAGTGAACGTACTTTTAGTTCATTATCTGGTGGTGAGAAAAAACGGGTCGTTGTTGCAAGGGCTTTGGCGCAACAGGCTAAGGTCATGGCATTAGATGAGCCAACGAATCATTTAGATATTCAGCATCAACTCCAGCTCATGGATTTAATACAGAGCTTGCCGATTACGGTCATTGTAGCCTTGCATGATTTAAATATTGCAGCAACTTATTGCGATAAAATTTATGTTTTAAAGGACGGAGAAATTGCGGCGTATGGAACTCCGTTTGATGTATTAACACCCTCATTGCTACAAAAGGTGTTTGGTGTACATGCGGAAGTTAGTGTACATCCTGTCACGAAAAAGCCGCATATTTATTATATATCTGAGCAATTTTTATAGTTAGTTAAGGAGTCTTAGATTTCTTTCTATATATTTTTTAGAAAAAAGGAGAAGTAGACATGAAGACATTAAAAAGCGTATGGCTTGTTCTTGCAATCGCAATGCTAAGTATTTTAGCGGCTTGTGGTAACGGGGAAAAACAAGATTCAGCATCGCAAAGTGAACAAGTAGAACCAGCAAAAGCAGGAGCAACGGAAGTAACGATTGACAATAACAATACGACACAAGTCTATTCGGAAGCACCTAAAAAAGCGATTAGCTTAAATCAACATGTGACAGAGATTATGCTAGCGTTAGGCTTAGAGGATTCGATGGTCGGAACAGCATATTTAGATGATGCAATTTATCCACCGTTACAGGCAGCGTATGAAAAAGTTCCGGTATTAGCTGAGCAATACCCAACAAAGGAACAAGTGATTGATTCAGGCGCAGATTTTTTATATGCAGGCTGGAAAAGCGCGTTTAGTGAGAAGGGTGTCGGAACACCAGAAGAACTAGAAGCACTTGGCATCCACACTTATTTACATACATCTTCAAGCATTAAAAATCCTAAGTTAGAGGATATTTTCGGCGATATTCGTAACATCGCCAAGATATTCCATGTGGAAGAGCGTGGAGAAAAGTTAATTGAGCAAATGACAAAAGATGTAGAGGACATTCGTTCGAAGCTTCCGCAAGAGGAGGGTAATTTACGTATTCTTGTATTTGATAGTGGTGAGAAAGATGTTTTCACTGCTGCACAAAACTTCATGAATGAACTTGTGACAGTAGCAGGTGGAAAAAATATTTTCGGTGATGTTGAGTCTGGCTGGGCAACTGTTTCAAAAGAAGATGTAGTTGAGCGCAACCCTGAAGTTATCGTTGTAATTGACTATGGTTCAACTACTGCTGAAGAAAAAATTAATTTCCTAAAAAATGATCCAGCACTAAAAGAAACGGATGCGGTATTAAACGGACGTTTCGTTATTTTACCACTATCAGCAGCATCCGAAGGTGTTCGTGCGGCTGAAGCAATTCGAATTTTGGCACAAGGATTTTATCCAGAAAGCTTTCAATAAAAAAGAGGAGCTAGCCATGTGCTAGCTTTTTTTATAGGAGGAGTGTAAAAATGACTATAAATGCTTTTAGCCATAATATTCCTGAAAAAACATTTGCTAAGTTAAACAGAGAAGGTGAATTTACGCGTCTTGCTGTGAGTCCTGGCATTATTAACAAACATTATACACCAGCACAATTTCAAACAATCGCGGAGGTAGTCGGAGTGAGTGGCGCTATTAAATATTCTGCGTCCTACAGTATACTACTATCCGTACCGACAATAGAATTAACGACGGCCAAAAGGAAGTTGGAAGAAGCGGGCTTATATATTGCAAAGCAAGGACAGATTGTAGCTATGAAGGCTTGTGATTTTTGTGATGGCGATAAAATGGAGGCAGCACAGATTACAGAGGAGCTGTATCAGCAGCTTGAAGGCTTGGAAGTACCAAGCAGGATTCGCATTAATATGAATGGCTGTGCATCAGCTTGCTATAATGCCGTTTATGATGATATTGGGCTTGTCTATCAGAAAGATAGCTTTGATGTGTATTTAGGGGCTGTTCCGATGGGGAAAAATGCACAGGCAGGAGAGCTATTTGTGAAAAAAGTTCCTGTACAAGATATCGAAAATCTTTTGCAGGAAATAATTAGGTTCTATAAAGAACTTGCTCACCATAAAGAACCATTTTACAAATTTTACAAAAGAACAAAAGATGCAGACTATTGGCAAATGATAAAAGATCACCCAGGTAATCAATGATATGAAAATAGTTCCGTAAATGAAATCATGAAAAAAAGATCGAAAGCAATAGAAAGTAGAAAGCTTTAATGGAATTTTCCGAACATTGTTATTTTGACATTCATCAACATACTTTATTTCAAAGCAAAGCCACTTATTTTTATAATTAAAAAGTGGTTTTGCTTTTTTGTTGAATTTTTTGCAGTGAATATGGCAAACTGAATACGGAGATAAATCTGAACATGATCCATCTTTCACCTAATGGCATAAGCGTCTTACGAATAAAATTATGTATTGAGTTAAATACGACATGCCCCACAGGAACACTACTAAAGTTAACAGTCTAATATTGGAGGTAGAAAATTGAGCAAAAGGAGATCAGTTGGGTTAGAGTTGCGTACATTATCGCTTTTAATGAGAAGACAATTGGATCAAACCATATGTACTATTCAAACGGAAAGAGATAACCTTACTGCAATGCATGGTTGGACGATTGGTTATCTTTACAAAAATCAAGATACAGATGTATTTCAAAAAGATTTTGAACGAGAATTTTCTATTCGCAAATCAACAGCGTCGAGAATACTGAAATCTATGGAAAGTAATGGATTGATTAATAGGCAAACTGTTCCCTATGATTCAAGACTCAAAAAAATTGTCTTAACAGAAGATGCGTTGAAAATACATGACAGTATCATGACGCGTAGAGCAATGCTTGAACAAAAATTACTAACAGGTATCCCGGAAGAGAAACTTGAGGTTTTTTTTGAAGTGATGGATGCTATGAAAGAGAATATTGAATCTTGAAGAAGATGCAATTTTGAGGTTTTTATTACTATATAGTTAGCATGCTAACTAAATAAGGAGGACTGCAAACATGTTGAAAATATTTAAATACTTAAAACCAAAAGAATGGACGCTAATCGTAGCCAGTATTGTGTTCATTGTAGGGCAAGTTTGGCTGGATTTGAAGTTGCCGGATTATATGTCTAAAATTACGACACTTGTACAAACAGAGGGCAGTAATACGAGCGACATATGGTCAGCTGGAGGGAAGATGCTTTTATGTGCCCTTGGCAGTATGATATTGGCAATCATTGTAGGCTATTTTGCGGCAAGAGTAGCAACTTCTCTTTCAAAGGAATTGCGAAAAGGAGTATTTGACAAAACTCTATCTTTCTCTATGGAGGAAATTAATGGTTTTTCAATCGCAAGTCTTATTACTCGTTCTACTAATGATATAACGCAAATACAGCAAACTGTTGCAATGGGTCTTCAAGTTATGATTAAGGCTCCTATCCTTGCAACATGGGCTATTTTGAAGATCATGGGGAAAAGTTGGGAGTGGTCAGCTGCAACAGGAGTAGCTGTCATTGTTTTACTTATTTTGATAGGTAACCTGATCATCTTTGTGCTACCGAAATTTAAAGTCGTTCAAAAACTGACAGATAATCTTAACCGAGTAACAAGAGAAGGTTTAACTGGTATTCGTGTTGTTCATGCTTATAACGCTCAAGGGTATCAGGAAGAAAAATTTGAAAAAGTAAATAACAACTTAACTGATACAAATCTTTTTGTAAACCGCCTTATGGCCCTTATGCAGCCGGGGATGGGTCTGATTATGTCAGGTTTAACTCTTTCTATCTATTGGATTGGAGCGCATTTAATTAATAATGCAGCGGGTATGGATAGAATCGGTAAGTTTAGTGATATGGTGGTATTTTCATCTTATGCAATGCAGGTAGTTATGGCATTTATGCTATTATCAATGACATTCATTTTGCTACCTAGAGCAGCAGTATCGGCAGCACGTATAAATGAAGTACTAAATACACCTCAAACAATTATTAATGGAGAAAGACAATCGTCGCCTAAGGGAATCGAAGGTGAAATCGAACTGCGTAATGTTAGCTTTAAATATCCTAATGCAGAGGACTATGTGTTAAAAGATATTAGCTTTACAGCACATAAAGGCGAAACAGTCGCTTTCATTGGTTCTACAGGTAGTGGTAAAAGTACGCTTATTAATTTAATCCCAAGGTTTTATGATGCTACTGAGGGAGAGGTATTAGTCGACGGTATTAATGTGAAAGAATATGCACAAGAAGCTCTTCATAATAAACTCGGATACGTTTCACAAAAAGTCGTATTATTTTCAGGGACAGTAAAATCTAATGTTACCTACGGTGATAACGGCCAGTCTCCATCAACAGATGAGGAGATTAAAAAAGCGGTGGAAATTGCCCAAGGTAAAGAATTTGTGGAGACAATGGAGGGCGAATATGAAGCAACGATTGCCCAAGGCGGTACAAATCTTTCTGGAGGACAAAAACAACGTCTCTCTATTGCAAGAGCAGTGAATAGAAATCCAGAAATCTTTATTTTTGATGATTCGTTCTCTGCATTAGATTATAAAACAGACCGTCAACTTCGTTCTACTTTGAAAAAAGAAACGAAAGGTGCAACTTCATTGATTGTGGCACAGCGAATTGGAACGATTAAAGATGCTGATAAAATCATTGTTCTTGATGAAGGTAAAATCGTTGGTATAGGAAAACATAGTGAATTATTGAAAACTTGTAACACTTATCAGGAAATCGCCTATTCGCAACTATCGAAGGAGGAGTTGGAAAATGCCTAATACACAAAATAAGCCTCGAAAAGGTCCAGGTGGTCCAGGTCATATGGCTCCTGGAGAAAAGCCCAAGAATTTCAAAAAGCCTTGGGCGAAGTTGATTGCCTATTGTAAACCTTATTTACCAGCGATAATCTTTGCTCTTGTATTAGCAGTTGTAGGAACAATTTTCACAATCATTGGACCGAATAAGCTTAGTGAGATCACCGATTTGATAATGGATGGCATGGCTGGTGAGATTGATATTACGGCTATCGGAAAAATTGGTCTGTTCCTTGCTATTTTGTATGGGCTGAGTTTTATTTTCAATTATATTCAGGCGTTTATTATGGCTACAATTACTCAGCGAGTATCCAAAAAGTTACGGACTGATATCTCGAACAAAATCGATAGATTACCGTTGAAATATTTTGATTCAACAACGAATGGCGATGTATTAAGTCGTGTCACGAATGATGTGGATATGATTGGACAGTCTCTAAACCAAAGTATTGGTTCGTTAGTGACAGCGGCAGTTATGTTCTTTGGATCTTTGATTATGATGTTCACTATTAATGTTACAATGGCTCTTTCTGCCATTGCTGCAACTTTCATTGGATTTGTATTTATGACCTTTATTATATCCAAATCCCGCAAGTATTTCGTTCGCCAGCAGCAGGACCTTGGTAGAATAAATGGCCATATTGAAGAAATCTATTCAGGACATGATGTCATGAAGGTTTATAATGGTGAAAAAGCGGCGAAGCAAGAATTTAATGAAATCAATGAGAGTCTTTTTAATAGCGCTTGGCGAGCACAGTTTATGTCAGGGATGATGATGCCGCTCATGATCTTTATTGGAAATTTAGGTTATGTTGTGGTTTGTGTAGTAGGTGCTGCACTAACAATGAAAGGTTCCATTACATTTGGTGTTATTGTTTCATTTATGGTGTATATCCGCTTATTTACGCAGCCGTTGTCTCAGTTAGCACAGGCAGCTACAAGCTTGCAATCAACTGCTGCAGCAAGCGAACGTGTATTTGAGTTCTTACAAGAAGAAGAGCTTAAAGATGAAAGTGATAAGAAAGCCACTTTAGAAGCCAAAGATGTTAACGGCAATGTGAAATTTGAAAACGTTAAGTTCGGATATACGAAAGAGAAACTTATTATTAAAGATTTCTCTGCTGAGATAAAAGCCGGTCAAAAAGTGGCCATTGTCGGACCTACTGGGGCTGGGAAAACAACGCTTGTTAATCTTCTCATGCGTTTCTATGAAGTAGATAGCGGGGAAATCATGATTGAGGATGTACCGACTAAGTCCATTACGCGTAAAAATGTTCACGACTTATTCTGCATGGTGCTGCAAGATACTTGGCTATTCGAAGGTACCATTAAGGAAAATATCATTTATAACAAAGATCATGTAACCGATGATGAAGTAGTTGCAGCATGTAAAGCAGTAGGTTTGCACCACTTTATTAGAACGTTGCCAAAAGGTTATGATACAGTTTTAAATGATAATACAAGTTTATCTGTAGGACAGAAACAGCTTATTACGATTGCAAGGGCAATGGTTAAAAAAGCACCATTGCTTATCTTAGATGAGGCTACTAGTTCCGTTGATACGCGTACTGAAGCACTTATTCAAAAAGCAATGGATAAATTGATGGTGGGCAGAACATCATTTGTTATTGCACATAGACTTTCAACAATTAAAAACGCCGATTTAATTTTAGTTATGAAAGACGGAGATATTATTGAAAGTGGTAATCATGAAGAGCTAATTGCTGAAAAAGGATTCTATGCGGATCTATACAATAGTCAGTTTGAAAATGCAGATGCTTCTTAAAATTGAATGCCATCTATTCGCTTTTGGCTACTAGGGCAGTGTGTAGCTTCGTAAATAAGATGGATAGTCTACAAGTAAGATTGATAAAAATCACCTCGTTCCTTAGAGGTGATTTTTTTATTGGATATTTATGTTAAAATGGATTTAAATTTTGTGAAGAAATGTAGTTAAACTAACTGCGCAGGACAGTTCAACAAGAGTTTAGGTACCAAAACAATTGAAAAAGGCCAAAGGGGGTATTTCTATATGAATAATAACTTTATTGAAAACATTCAATCCTGTTATTCTGACCTTTCCATTGAAGACTTTTATCTTAATGAAATTGGACAGAATAATGATGTGTTAATTGTAAACAAATCTTTGGTTTTTAGATTTCCAAAATATAAAAATGGCATCATTCAATTAAGAAGAGAGACGGAAATTTTGAAATATATTAAAGGGATCGTTTCCACTCCTATTCCGAATCCAATTTATCAGTCTTTTGAAGAGGTAGAACCAGGTAAGGTCTTCACTGGCTATAAACTAATAGATGGTGTTCCTTTGTGGAAGGAAAGTTTAACAGATGTTAATAGCGTTGAATTGGTGAAAAGGTTGGCAAAACAACTTGTTTCTTTTCTTGTAGAACTCCATTCTATTTCAGGAGAAAAAGCAAGTCGAGATTTGAAACTAAAGGTTCGTAATCCTAGTGAAGAGATGTATAACCTGTATGATAAGATTCAAAATACATTATTTCCTTTTATCAGAAAAGACGCTCAAAAGGAAATATCACAATCCTTTGAAACATTCCTAAAAGGGAAAGCATTCTCAAATTTAGATATAACACTTATACACGGAGATTTCGGAGCATCTAACATTTTGTGGAATCCAGAAACAAGTATGATTTCAGGGATAATAGATTTTGGTGGTTCTGGTTTAGGAGATCCGGCGTATGACTTTGCCGGCATACTCTCTAGCTATGGTGAAAATTTTTTTGATATGTGTATTAACCTATATCCTAACGGTAATGAAATATCTGAACGAGTTAAATTTTATAAAAGTACATTTGCTTTACAAGAAGCCTTGCACGGCATTGAGAATGAAGATAGACAAGCTTTTGAAAGTGGAATAAAAGATTATAGATAGATTACTGTTCAACTAAAGTGTGCGTTGATTACGGAAGGATTAACGCTTTTTTATTGAACTTTTTGTACTAACGTTGCAGTTTAGTGGGGTAAGAACTTTCGAAATGGTGAAAATTGGAAATTAGAGGTTTTATATGATACAAGAAAATTTCGATGCACACACTGACTCACATTTAAAAGTATTGAGTGAAATTAGTGCAATTTCTAAGACACTCGAAATTGAATTCTGGTTGCTCGGTGGATTGGATGGGCAATTGATTTTTTACTTGGCAAGATTACCTGACCACATTGATATGGAGGGATGCATTTTTGGGATAGGCATTCATCCTAATTTTCTGGGAACTGGATTGGGTAGGAGCTTACATTCAAAAGGATTATACAGATTGAAAAATGAATTTCAAGCTATGTCTTATTTAGGAATGACTCAAGTTGACAATATTCCAATTAGAAATATTATGGTTTCAAACGGATGCATTTAAAATAAAAATACAGTAATTTCTTTACAATATTCTATTTAGGAATGAGTTTTTTCGTTAATGTTTGCTTTTTTATATTCAGGGGTTCTTATTGAAGTAACGGAGTGCGTTAATTAAAGTTCATTGAGTTGTATAGGTAGTCTTTTACACACATGAAAGAACGTAGTATTCTTTCATTCTCTGTTGTGTAGCGCTAGTTTTGCGCTACACGGATGGCTAAGGAGAAACCGATTTTAGCATTGACTGGAACATATATTCATATAAAAGGAGGAAGCGATAAGTTGAAACTGATTTGTAGAGTGTGTAATTTAGAAATTTCTGAACCATTATCGGAATTAAAAGACCTGAATTTGATTAATGAAAACGATGGTCAAGATTATATTCCTAGAGGCTTTTATTTAATTCAAGAGGAAACAGCTTTTGAAATATTAAAAGGATCGATCATTATCAACATCAAGGATTTAATCAATTCAAACCACCATTCAGATAGTAGTAGATTAAATGGCTGTTGTGGTCTTGACGGATGTGATGGAATGAACAGGGTTTGCTTGCATGATCACGAAATTGGTACAGAATACTCTGATTGTTGGAGGTTTCATAAAGTTGTATTAAATCCAGAGTTAGTACAACTGATTTAAGATTTACACTCATACCTCATGCAGGCCTAAGCACAAAACCGATTTCGGACGAGGTATAATTGATCGCGAAAACTAAAGGTTGTGAAGTTATGTTCTTCATGCTAATGAGCATATACTTTAATAACGAAGCTCTTTTTTCTTATTCAACTTATTGGCAGGTTAGTTTTGCAAAGAAGGTGCACTACAGTGTTTCTGGTGCTCCATTTTTTTATTAGAGTAAAAGATGGAGGCGAAAAATTGAATGTCCAATGATGATGAAGTTTTATTAGATAAAGAAAAACGAAATGATTTAAAAGTGAAAGAAGAAAGGAAAGAAGAAAGGAAAGAAGAAAGGAGAGAAGAAAGGAAAGAAGGAGAACCGACTGCAGCCTTCAAAGGGGCTTCGTGGGCAGCGCTATTAGTAGGTGTTGCGTCTTATCTTATAGGTTTGTTTAACGCAACTATGCAATTGAACGAAAAGGGATATTACTTTGCAGTTCTAGTATTCGGACTTTATTCGGCGATATCTTTACAAAAAGCAGTTAGAGATAAAGATGAGGGAATACCAGTTACTAATATTTATTATGGTATTAGTTGGTTCGCTCTTATTGTATCTATTGCATTAATGGCCATCGGTTTATACAATGCAGGAAGTATTGTTTTAAGCGAAAAAGGATTTTTTAGTATGGCATTTGTTCTTAGTTTATTTGCAGCTATAACGGTTCAAAAGAATATAAGAGATACACAGAGGGCAAGAGAAAGAGGTTGAGTTATGTACCACAATGGCGCAGAATCCTACTATGCTGCAAGGAGTTTACTTGGCTCGTTAATCTTTACTTTCCAACGAGCTATGGGTACTTTAGTTAAACAAGGCACAATAAGATAACATTTTTTCATATTTTTTATTTAACAATTTAGGCGCATTGATCTAATAGATCAAGCGTCTTTTTTTGCGATAGAGGGTGTAATTATGCGGACTTTACTTGAGAGAATATTTGATAATGTTAATTAAACAATTTCATATGTATGAAATTATTTTCATAAAATGTTGTTTATTGCTATGTTATGTATTATATTATTCGTAAAAATGAAATTTGAGGTGAAATGATGAATATTGGAATGGAAATAAAGAAATTGAGGACTGAAAAAGGTATTACTTTGAAAGAGTTAAGTGAAAAAAGTGAACTTTCTGTTGGATTTATTTCTCAATTAGAAAGGGGACTTACTACCATAGCAGTTGATTCACTTGAAAAACTAGCTGAAACTTTGGGGGTGCATTTAACACATTTTTTCGATTACCCACTTAAAAGGAAAGATATGGTTTTGAAAAGTTATGAACAAGAAATAATGGATTCAGTAGAAGGAGGTTTTATTAAGTATAGCTTAAGTACAGATTTGGAAAATAAACAACTTGTTCCAAGGCTTATAGAAATTCTTCCTCAAAAGAAAGATGAAGAAATATTATCCTATAAGCATGAGGGAGAAGAGTTTATTTATGTTTTAGAGGGTATATTAACAATTTACATAAATGATAAGAGGTATGAAGTATATCCTGGTGACAGTGTTCATATGGAATCAAGTATTGCACATAATTGGGCTAACTACACTAATAAAAAGGTCAAGCTTATAGCTGTTAATACGCCTAATTATATCTACAATAAATGATTTGTTGAGACTCCCACCCCTAAAGGGACAAGCTGACTAATGTCAGTGGGATTCCGGAGTAACTATGCGTTCGCAGTCCATTTCTGTTTTGAACAGTTCTCAAGATTGGGGTAAGCTTAGCTAGTAATTTGTTGATATTTGGAACATATAAGGAAATGAATCCTAAAGGAAAAGTGGTATGTACTGCCTTTGGAGTAAGTGGAGCATTTGTATTTGGTGGTCAACTTGGATTTGTGTCAGGAGTAGCACCAGAAATGATAGGCACATTTATAATATCAAAGCTTACGGCCGGAATAATTAGTATAGTATTAGCTGAATGGCTGTATGAGCGTGAAAGTAAAGAATTTAGTCTTAAAGAAAATGGAGGTATTAGTTATGAATATTAGAGATAGGGTCGAAAAGTTAAGGAAGCTAATGAAAGAAAATCAAATGGATGCTTATATAATTCCCAGCTATGATGCACATCAGAGTGAATATGTAGCAGAACATTGGAAATGTAGACAATGGATATCAGGATTTACAGGGTCTGCAGGTACTGTAGTTATTACATTAGAGGATGCTGGGTTATGGACAGATGGCAGATACTTTATTCAAGCTGAAAAGCAGCTTGAGAGCTCAGGAATCAGATTATTTAGAATGATGGACCCAGGGGTACCATCTTATACAGAATGGCTAGCAGATGTTCTTAAAGAAGGAAGCAATGTGGGCTTTGATGGAAATGTTTTTTCAATTGATATGGTTAAAAAGATGGAAAAAGATCTAAAAGCAAAGGGAATCGTATTAAAAATGAATAAAGATTTAATAGGTGATCTGTGGGAAGATAGACCGGAGATTCCTAAAGAACCAATTTTTACGCATGACGTAAAATATGCAGGCAAATCACGAGTAGAAAAATTAAATGAAGTAAGAGAAGAAATGAAAAATAAAGGAGCAAATTATTATATTTTAACTTCTCTTGATGACATTGCATGGCTTTTAAATATAAGAGGGGCAGATGTGCCTAACAATCCAATTGCAACAGCTAATGTAATCGTAGCAGAATATAAATGTTACTTATTTATTGATTCTTGCAAGGTTTCCCCTATGGTTAAATTAGAACTGGAAGCTGAAGGAATTGAGTTAAAAGCGAGCGCTGAAATACAAACATTATTAGAAAATCTTTCAAACGGAGATGCTGTTATTCTAGATACAAATAAAACAAATATCAGATTATATAATGCCATTAACAGCAATACAAAGAAAATTGAAAGCTCTAACATTACAACTAATTTAAAAGCTATTAAAAATGAAGTTGAGATAAAAAATTTAAAATGGTGTGAAATAAAAGATGGTTTAGCCATGGTGAAATTTATAAAATGGCTAAAAAACTCTGTAGATAAAAAAGAAACTACAGAGATTATTGCAGAAGAAAGATTAGAAGATTTCCGAAGGGAGCAGGAAGGATTTGTTGGACCTAGCTTCGATACGATAGCAGGTTATAAAGAACATGCTGCGATGATGCATTATAAAGCTAATAAAGAAACCCAATATACGCTCAAGAATGAAGGTCTTTTTTTAATTGATTCAGGTGGACAGTATTATGATGGAACAACAGATATTACAAGAACGATTGTTTTAGGAAAACTTAGCGATGAACAAAAAAGAGATTTTACTTTGGTGTTAAAAGGGTTTATTGCATTAAGCTCAGTAAAATATTTATACGGAGCAACAGGCTCAAACTTAGATGTTTTAGCAAGACAACCAATTTGGCAGCATGGTTTGGACTATAAATGCGGGACTGGACATGGGGTAGGTTTTTTCTTAAATGTTCATGAAGGACCACAAAGCATAAGGAATGATCATAATAATGTTATTTTAGAAAAAGGCATGATTATTACAAATGAACCGGGAATATACCTTGAGGGTAAATATGGAATTAGAATTGAAAATATGATGTTAGTAGTTGAAGACGAGAAAACAGAGTTTGGTCAATTTATGAAGTTTGAAGCAATCACGTATTGCCCTATTGATTTAGCCGGTATAAATAAAGATATGTTAACAGAAAGTGAAAAGCAATGGTTAAACAATTATCATCAAGAGGTATACACAAAGCTAAGTCCTTATTTAAATGAAGAAGAGAGAGTATGGCTAAAGCAAGAAACTAGGGAAATATAAATAGAGATTGCCAAATGCAAGTAATATTTATCGACTTAAAGTATAAAATCAATGGACTTTATGCAGATTCCTTTAAAGTACCATAAGTAACTGAAAACCATAAAAAAGCCATAACCTCTTTATGTAGGTTGTGGCATTTTATGTTTATTTAAAGTCTATAAATATCTTATTTTGACGTTGTCCCTATGTGCTAAGACATTTTTATACTTCGCGAAATAGATTTCTTCCAATGTGCAAAATTTATCATAAAGATAGAATAGGACCGAATATTTTAAGGCATATCTTTAATAATTCTATTTGCTACTCGCCGCGTTTCTCTAGATTTTTAGCAGTTTTACTTTGGTCAACATCCTTTTGGTTTTTAAAGGTACCCATGAGAAAATCATAGGCTGGGTTCGTCACTCCATACCAGTAATTTTCATTTTTGAAATGATGCCATAAATGAACCTTTTTCATCCAACGCCCCCATGGAGATATTGGACGAAGTGGGCGATGGGCGATATAATGCTTCCACTCATAAAATAATAAAAAGAGCATGATACCAGCAATAAATGCGTTTGTCATTATAAAGCTAGATGAAAGAATATAAAAAATGGCTGCTACAATTGCAATGTTTGGCACACTATACCATAAGGGTAAAAATAATAAATGCAATTCATTCGGATTTGAATGATGGTCATAATGTAAGCGTTTGAGCATTTTTAACAAGAATGCATTATTTGGTGGTTTCAGATGAAAAAGAAACCTGTGTGTAACATACTCAGCTAAGGAATACATAATCATTCCCAGAATAAAAGCACCCAAAATTCCGATAGAGGTTAAATGTAGAATCATAAATCCAAAGCTAATGAGGAATAGACAGGTCATGATTAATATATCCGGATATGAAAAATATTCTTTAAAATATTTCAAACTCATTTCTCACGCCTCCAGTATTCTTTATTTTTTTCTATCTTTCCAAAGAGCCAAGCTTTTCGACATTGTTGTCGTAGATAACCTTTCCGCTTCCATGGCATCTCCGTTTAATGCAGCTTTTAATAAGTCGTGGTAATAGTTGAAGGACAACTCACGATGTTCTTTTATAGAAAAATATCTTTTCGCCATATTTATATAAATGGAATCGAAGCTATTTAAAATGAGTAGAAAGATAGGATTAACAGCAAGGCCGGCACACTTTTTTTGCAAATCCCAATCAAATGCTGCATAGCTTTCTGCACTATCTTCAAGCTGCTCTAGATTGGCAAGGAGAGCAACCACTTTAGGTTGATTAAACGTAACAGCATCACGAATATAAGTCGGAGTCAAAGAACTTCTTAATTCTAATAAGTACATGATAAATTCATCTGTTACGATATGATGATTCTCCACAATATTAACAAGTGTCGTTAGATTCCCATTGCGCCAATAATCATTAACAATTGCAGGCATTCCTTTTCTTCCTGTTATCCATCCACCCCTTCCTAAACGTTGAAGTGCCTCCCGAATAGTTGGACGACCAACACCAAATTCTTTTGCAAGCTCTCTTTCCGGCGGTAAAGTACTTCCTACAGAATAATCACCTGCCAATATGGATCTAATTAATTGATTCTCAATTTTATCTGAGGAGCTCTCCTTTTCTTTCAAATCATCGTCCCCTTTGTTTTTTTGGTAAAACAAATTAGAGATAGTGGTATTACCAAAAATTATATATCGAGTCCGAATTTTCTGTCAATAACAGAGTGCAAATTTTTAAATAAAATTATCAAACAAGCCCGTGAAATACTTAGTAGGATGCAGAATTTACAGATTTACGACAAGCAGATGTTGCTTTAGCAGATGGTGGTATTGATTTAAACGTGGACCAACATACAGCTTATATGAACAACTTCAATAAGGAAAGCGGTTCATCACTTGTTTCGTTAACAGCTGTCCCAACAGTTCCAGCTGCTTTATTCCCTGGTAAAAAGAAATCATTAGATGATGTGAAAAAAGGTGACGTAATTGGTATTCCACAAGATCCATCTAATGCAGCTCGTGCATATGCAATTTTACAAAAAGCGGGTTGGATAAAAATTAAAGAGGGTATAGATCCAATTCAAGCAACAGCACAAGATATCGTGGAAAATAAATATGAGTTAGAAATTAAAGAAATGGAATCAGCTCAAATTCCACGTACATTAGAAGACTTGGATTATGGTGTAATCCCAGGAAGTATCGTATATTCTTCGGGAATTGATGCGAAAGAAGCAATATTGCAAGAAGATGTTGTGAAAAATTACGAATTAGTAGCAGTAGTAAATGAAAAAAATAAAGATACCGAATGGGCAAAAGCAGTAAAAGACGCCTATGATTCTCCAGAGTTTAAAAAATACATGGATGAAAATAACAAAGATAACTATTGGTTCATCCCTAAAAATGATTAATCTTAGTGTAATCAGTATTAATTGCTAAAAATTCTCAAATGCTAAAAGAGTTTGTATAAAAAATTGATATGTCCATCGTATCTTTTAAGATGATTTACCTAGAGGAATCTATTTTGATTAATTATTGTCAAAATGGATTCTTCTTTTTGTTTTTAGATAAACAAAATGAGAGTTTGTTTACAAATGAATGAATTTATTATATATTGTTTATTAAATGATGAACGCAAAGGGGTTTTGTTTATGAATATAGGTGATTTGACAATAGAGGAAATATCAAGTGGATATGTAAACACAGCTGATACATATGAATGTATATTTTGTAAAGAAATATTTGATGCCGAAGAAGTATTCCAAATAGATAATCGATTTTTTACGGCTAAAAAAGCTATACAACACCATATTGAGAATGAACATATCTCTGTTTTTGAAGCATTACTTCAATTAGATAAGAAGTATACTGGGCTATCAGATATCCAGACCGAATTACTGATGCTATTTGCAACAGGGGCGCCAGATAAAGAAATTATTAATAGTACTTCTGCAAATAGTATTTCAACAATTCGACAACATCGATTTAAATTGAAAGAAAAGGAAAAACAAGCGAAAGTTTTTCTGGCAATTATGCAGGCTTTAGAAACAACAAAAGTATACGAACCAATTCATAAGGGGGCAACACAGGTGGATGAACGTTATGCGATTACAGTAGACGAGAAAGAAAAAGTACTAGCGACGTATTTTAAAAATGGTTTAGATGGTCCTATTGAAAGTTTTCCAAGTAAGGAAAAACGAAAAATAATTTTACTGCAATACATTGTGACGAAGTTTGAGATAGAGCGTAAATATAACGAAAAAGAAGTGAATGCGATTTTAAAGCCTATTTATAGCGACTATGTATCAATTAGAAGATACTTAATTGAATATGGTTTCCTAGATCGAAGTGATGATTGTACAACGTATTGGGTGAAAGAGGTTTAAAACGTACGAGCATAGACAGTTATTATTTCCTAAGTGTTTCCAGAAATCATTTTAGTTGTTACTAATTTTTCTATTAACTATACTTACGTTGTAGCTATATAGAAAGGGTGATTGGATGAGCAAGAACTTTATTATATTTGGAGCAAGCCAAGGATTAGGTGATGCATTTGTAAAGGGTTTGCCAACAGAAGGGGACACAGTATGGGTGGTGTCGCGCACACGACCAAGTAGTTTAGATATAAATGATGGCGTCATTCGGAAATGGCTGACAATTGATTTATCTAGTCAACAACATATTTCTACTTTAAAAGAAGCTTTAAAAGACGTTGCTATGGATGTATTAATTTACAATGTTGGAGTATGGGAAAAACGTGGTTTTGAAGATGACTATACGTTTGATAACGATGAAGTTGGGGATATTGCAAATATAATTAATATTAATTTAACTTCCACAATTACATATATCCAAGCGCTATTACCTAATTTAAGACAGGCGGAAAATGGAAAAGTGATTTTGATAGGATCGACAGCAGGTTTAGATCATTCGAATAATGCGCAAGTTTCGTTTGTGACTTCTAAATTTGGCTTACGAGGCATTACAAATGCTTTACGAGAGCATACGAGAAAAGATAAGATCTCTGTAACGTGTATTAATCCAGGAGAACTTGCTGCTGAAGTACCTTTTGAAGAAGGGGCTGAAAAGGCAATTAAATTGTATGAAGGTACACGTATTCCTGTACAAGATATTGTAACCATTGTCCAATGTGTTATTAATCTATCACCAGTTTCATGTGTGAAGGAAATAAATATTCCTGCCATTACAGACATGAATGTATAATTCAGTATAAAAAAAAGCTCCCATGTTGAACAATTCGGTTCAACATGGGAGCTGTTTAAAATGTTATTTATTTCATAATTATTCCTTTTTGATTTTGCATATCATTCCAAAGTCATATAATACTATTTAAAAAGTTGTAGCACGAAGTTTTTCTGTATTGATCGAGTCTTGAATGATATGAACTTTAATTTTTATCACTATTTTCGGGAATTAGAATTTCTAACTCAAGAATATTACTATTAGAAAAAATGCCGCTTGAGAGCTCCAATACATAGATAGGGACATTGTTCTTGTCGATAATGGATAATAATTGTTCCTCAAATTCTTCATCATTTTCACCAATAATAAATATAGAACTATATTTACCTTCATTCATGATGAAATCAGCTTTATGTTCTGTTTTTATACATATATGATATTCATCTTCTGCAAAAACATAAATAATATCATTATAAAAAAATTGCGTTGATAATTGTAATTTAAAAATATCTTTGGCTGATAAAGTATCATTTGTTTTTAAAGTGATTATTTTCTCTAAATGATTTTTTTTTAAGTATTTTGTTGAATTTACTTTTTTGTTTGTAATATTTATATAATGGTTATCAATTGCCTTTTTAATTTTTTGTAGTTTGTTTATTTCGTCTGAAAGTTCTTTTGATTTTTCGCTTAATAAACTCAAATAATCATTTTTTTCATATGTAGTTAAAACCTCTTTAATTTGTGCGATGGAAAGATTTAAGTCTCTCAACATTAAAATTTGAGCAAGTTGATAAATTTCCTTCAGAGAATATTTTCGATATCTATTATTATCCGTATAGGATGGAAATAAGAGTCCTTTTTCTTCGTAATATCGTATTTGATGATGACTAATATCAAATATTTTAGCCAATTGATTTATTGTAATTGTTTCATCCATAATATCCCTCTTCTCTAGATAAATATAAACTCTAGGGCTAGCCCAATGTCAAACAATAAACCTAAGATAAAACCTTTATAAGGAATGGATATTAGAAGTTCTAAGTATAAATTCCATATGATAAAGCTAACGGATTTGCGCCGTGTGGGTTTTAGCATCATTCTACAAATGAATAATTGGGCAAACGACTGAGAGGTGGACACAAAAAAGTTGGTTTGACATTAGGTCAACCCTATAGTTTATAGTTAATGATGTATTAAGCAGGGCGCAAAAAATGCATAGGTTTCTGATAAATAATGGTTTCATCAATATTTTAGTAGATATAAAAAGTCTGCAATATCTATAAAAGGATGTCCCAATCGTGTACTTAAGGAGGAACATTTATGATTAAACAGTTACAATCTAAGCGTATTGAAGGGTTAGATTTCGCTAGAGCCTTGGCTATGTTTGGAATGCTGATAGTTAACTTTAAAATTATTATGGGAGCGGTAGGAAATGGGCCGGATTGGCTTATATGGTTTACTGGACTTTTCGATGGAAGAGCGTCTGCTACTTTTGTTACGCTGGCAGGTATCGGTGTTGCTTTGATGACAAGAAAAGCTAGAAATGGCGGTGACCTTTCTATTATTAAAGAAAATAAGGTGAAATTATGGAAACGTTCCGCTTTTCTTTTTATTCTAGGTTTACTTTTATATGTTGCAGATTGGACTGGAGATATCCTTCATTATTATGGCGTTTATATGCTGATTGCATCCGTTCTTATCGTAGCTTCTACAAAGCTCATGATCATCATATCTAGTCTTTTTTTAATCACCACGCAAGTCTTACAAGTGACAATGAATTATTTGAAAGGATGGCATCCCGACCAGCCATTTATGGAATATCTTGATTTTTGGACGATAGAAGGTTTTATTAGAAATCTGTTATTTAATGGGTATCATCCAGTATTCCCTTGGATTTGTTTCTTTTTACTCGGAATGATCCTTGGCAGACTTGATTTATCGAAGAAAGCTGTAAGAAACAAAATGTTGTTTATTTCTTTATTTTTACTCATAACGATAGAGGTACTTTCAAAAGTATTGATGCGGCTATCTCTGTCGGTATTAGATGGTAACAGTGCCGAATTCTTGTTTCAAACTGGACCAATTCCACCAAACATATTATATATGTTATCAAATTCTGCTTCAGCGATAATTGTCATCGTTGCCTCTATTTATATTGTAGAAAATTTTCCTAGTCATTGGTTGACCAAATCACTTATTCAAACAGGACAGTTAACATTAACTCACTATGTAAGTCATGTATTTATCGGTGTCGGCATATTAACTTTATTAAATAGATTAGAAAACCAAACGTTAGCATTTTCATTAGTATTTACACTATTGTTTTTCGTAGCGAGTATTTTATTTTCTGTTTTATGGAGCAGAAAATTTAAAAGGGGACCCATTGAATGGGTTATGAGAAAAATAACAAATTAATATTTAAGTAGAAGAAATAGTCTTGCTACAAATGAGGATAGTATAAAAGAAGCAGGTGTTAATATTAATAGCCTCCTAAATAGGAGGCTATTTTCACTGCTTTTTTCATTTATTACACCCTCGTATATGATATTGTTTGATAAAATTTTTTTGTTACTCAACATTTAATATCCTTATAATATAGTAAAGAGGGTTTTCAAGGATATTAACGGACATACCAATGCCATTTAATAGCATCTTTTTCAACACTTTTGACAAAATCGTCTTTCCCGTTACAATAGCCATCAATATCATTTGGATACTGCTTGGCAAGCTGATTCTTTAATTCCCCATACTGCCTGCAAACTTCGGGATGCTCTCGAAGGTAATCTCTAAATGCTAAATGTCTTTCTATTTCTTCAATGTTGTTATATTGAAAAGCGTGAATTTGGTGTGTGCGAAGATCGTCACCTTTACGGAAATATCTTCTTCCAGTTATTCCGAATTCGCCCTTAACTTCGTATCCAATCTCTTGAAATTGCTTAGAAAATGAATCTAATTTATGAATATCATTGACTACTAGTAATATATCAATAATGGGTTTTGCTTTTAGACCTGGAACTGATGTACTTCCAATATGAAAACTATTCACCAATTCATCTTGAAGGATATCTCTAATAGAACGTTCCTCTTTCTGAAAGTCGCTGCTCCAATTGTGGTTATAATCTACAACTTTTATAATCCTCATTCAATACACCTCATTCTTTGTTTTTATGTAACTTGACAAATTTTATGCATTATTACAAATTATAAGAAATGTAATGCAGTTTGAAAATAAAGGATATTTTAGTTTTCTCTACAAAGCGGGTGATTCGTTTTCTCGTGGCGATGAAGAGTTTTGTAACAACTCTTCATCACTCTAAAGGGGGAGGTAAGCAACGCTCAATCTTTATTTTGTGTTGCTTTAATTAATTCTAAATATTGAGTATCCCCTAAACCATATTGAGGGAAAAGATGCAGCAAGTTTCGAACAATTTCACGGTGAGGAAGATGTTGATGTGTTTGAATGTATTTTGTTATTGCGTTATCGCTTTGCAACAATTCTAAATACAATTTAATTCCTTGATACATAACAGGCAGCAATTCTACATCTGGCATACGGTGGTCTAATAATACTGCTTTGTATATATCATAATAGTTACCTAGTGTTATTTCCGTTTCTTTCACATCATATGTTTGCTCTCTCACCGCATGATAATAAATAGTTCCTTTAAATGATATCTGTTCTAAATAAGCTAAGATCGTTATTAAATTCATCTGACAAAACATATCTTCACCAAACCAAAGAACGATACATTGATATTCTTTTGAAAATAAGGTCTTTTCAAGTGGTGCAACTGTAATTGCTTCATATTCTGCTAATGAGACTTGATGTCCTGTCGCTCGAACCTGTTTGAATGAGTAGCTAAAAATGGTTTTAACGGTGTCGTGTACACACATTGCTTCATTAAAAGGTGCGTAATCGCTTTTTCCCATTAATTGTTGAGAACTGAATTCTTCGTACATCATTTGTCCATTTAAAATGTTCAATACTTCGTGATCAAAATGTTTATCCACATGCTTTTGTAAATCTTCAATTCTTAATTTTTTTGAAATGTCCATATAATAATCCCTCGCTTCATTTATAGTGAGTTTTACATATGTTTGCAATGGTTCAGGACATGAACGAAAGGCATTGGGATTAACTCCAAATATCTCCTTGAAAGCTCGGGAAAAAGCTTCTTGGGACGAGTAGCCATGTTTGATCGCTATTTCAATGATCCTTTCATCTGTTTCACTAAGACTGATTGAAGAAAGGTAGGTTTTTCTAAGGGTCATATATCGTTTGATGCTAATGCCCGTTATTTGATGAAATTTAAAGGAGCAATAGTAAGAAGAATAGCCCATTGCTTCACTTAGTTTTATGAGGGAAAACCCTTCAAACAGATGCTCTTCAATCCAATCGATCATATCTTGAATCATGTTGTTCATCATATGTCACTCCTGTTTTTAATTATAGTGAAGAATGAAAAGGTGTTTTGATATTCGTTGTGCTTTTTGAATGAATCGAACTGGATTCAACGATAAGGTGGAAATGATGTAATATCAAGAATTTTTTATGTAAAATCGAATTTGCTTTTAAGGTATTTCATAGAGTGAAATTGGTTGATTGGGAAATAAACTAAATAAAAAACATATGGTATATCTAGGAGCCATTAAATTCGGAGTTAAGAAAAAAGAATAAGGAGAGTATTAGGTGAAAAAAAGAAGAATTCTTATTTTTGCGATATTACTAGGATTGTTAACGCTATTTATAAGTTTTAGTCAATTTTTAGGTCCTTCTAAAGAAGAAATGGGGGGGACTGAAAAGGATTTTTCATCAGAACGAGCTCTTGATTATTTAAAAGAAGTTGCAAAGGAACCGCATCCAATGGGCTCTCCTGCGAATAAAAAGGTCAGAGATTATATTGTCAAATACTTTCAAGATATAGATGTGCCTGTTGAAATTCAATCGAAGCCGGTTAAGGATATTAGAGATGAGAAGTATGCTGCGGAATTAGGTGTAGAGACTGTTGAAAATATTATTGCGAAAATCCCGGGAACATCAGGAGATGACAATGCGATTTTAATAACAGCTAATTATGATTCTGTAACTAAGGCTCCTGGAGCGTCAGATGATGGTTACGGAGTTGTCACAATTATGGAGACAGCAAGAGCGTTAAAACAAATGCCGGCGCCTAAAAACACAATTTATTTTGTACTAACAGACGGTGAGGAGTTAGGTTTACTTGGGGCGAGTGCTTTTAAAGATCGAACGGATGTTTTAAATAAAGTAAGTGTAATGTTTAATTTCGAAGCAAGAGGAAATACAGGGGTACCAATTTTGTTTGAAACGAGTTCAAATGATTTAAAGCTAGTGCAATTGTATAAAGAGACAGTTCCATATCCTATAGCATACTCATTTGCTTCTGAAATGTATAAAAGGATGCCAAACGATACGGATTTTACCGAATTTAAAGTGATAAGAAAATTAGGCTATAATTTTGCAAATATGAATGGATTAGAGGCATATCATGCTGAGACAGATCGTGTGGAAAATAGTGATGAGGGAACAATTCGTCACTTTGGGAGCTATGCTTTTCCTTTAGTGAAAAAGTATATGATGATGGATGCAAAAGAGTTTCAAGCCATAGAGGAAAGTAAAAGCGATGCAATTTACTTCCCGTTAATGAAAAAAACATTAGTCGTGTATTCCGAAAAAGTAGTCATCCCATTAATGGTTGTTTTACTTGTCCTAACAGCTGTAATATTCTTCTACTGCTTTAAAAAGCAAGTGATACAAATTAAGGGTTTTGCTTTAAGTTTCTTTGCGATGATTGGGAGCCTTGTTGCCATTTTCATCTTCTACTTCCTTCTAATTCGTCTTTCAACAATTGTATTTAATGATGGAATAGATGAATATAATATGGTTATGTTTGGTAGGTATGATACGACAATTCTTACTTTGTTGGTCTTACTCGCAGTTGTGTTCAGTTTCTTTTTTACGAAGTGGATTTCGAAAAAATACGGTACTATGAATTTCGCGATGAGTACGCAAGTTTTATGGATCGTATTGGCTGTGATGACTAGTCTTACATTCAAAGGTGTTAGTTACGCATTTATGATTCCAGTGATCATTAGTTTGCTGTTGATTATACCAACCTTATTAAAAGTAAATTGGGCGAAGGGTTTGTATAATTATGTAGCGGTTGCTGGATGGGTAGTCCCAAGTATTTTATTACTTGCACCAATTATGTATCTGATGTATGTTGCACTAACAATTAGTATAGCACCTATATTAGCCATTCTAACGGCAATTATTACATTCCCAATAGTAGCAATTGTGAATTGGTTAAAGGTTGATGATAATGAAGCATAGCTGAGTTTTATAAAAAAGAGGAGAAAAGCGATTTCGTTTTTCTCCTTTTTAGCCACCAACAATGGCAGCTTTTAAATACCGTATTGACTTTTAAATTTGAAAATCTCATCAACAGCTTTGTGATACCCACCTGATGTTTGGAAGGATTCTCTAATGTTTGCAACAGCTTTATAGATGGAAGGGTTGTTTAACACTTGATCGGCAGCTTCTTTTAATTGATTTGCCGTCAAGGTTTGCATTTGTAATTGAATACCTGCTCCGATATTGGTTACCTGCTGAGCGATTAAAGGCTGATCCGCACTTAGTGGGATAACGATTAGCGGAACCCCGATATAGAGAGCTTCGTTGGTACTGTTCATGCCACCATGTGTGATGAATAATTTTGTATATTTTAGCAATTCAGTTTGCGGAACATAATTTTTTACAATGAAGTTTTCAGGAATCTCTCCCAATTCATCAAGTTGGGTTTGTCCTCCAATAGATAGGACAACGGTATGCTTAGTATTCCCGAGTGCTTTAAAACAAAGTTTATAGAAATCAATGGCTTGATTTAAGACAGTACCGAGTGAAATGTAAATGGGGCTTTTTCCTTTGATTGCAGTAAAATCGAAATCTTCTTGTGTTAATCGTAAAGAAATGGATGGGCCTACAAATTTATAAGATTGATCAAATGCTTCTCCGTAAGGTTGAAATTCCCTCGTTGTATAAACGATTGTAAGCGGTGCGGGATTACAAAAAACCTCATAAGGTGAATTGACTTCAATATCATATTTTTCTTTAATTTTTGTTGTTAGATTTAGAAAATCGTCATTGATTCTTTTTAAAACTTCAGTTGGGAAATTTTGTGAAAGATGTTCTAGTGTTTTATCGAATGATTGTTTAGTCTCAGCAAAAGATGTACATGAATTGATTGCCGGAAGTTTAAGGATTTTGGCAAGTAAATGGCCACAACCGAACATAGAATCGTGGATGATGTAATCAAAATGCTCTCCCTTAATCTGTTCAAGGACGCTAGGTATGACGACATCTGCAGTAAGTAAAAGTCCGTTGACCCTTTCAAGTAGATGATTTCTTCCACCTGAGATAAAGGCTTTTATAAATTTTTGACCGTCAAACGTGCGCACAGTCGCTCCTGTCTTCTCAATACGCTCTCGAAAAGCTTTTATCGTAAAGAACACGACCTCTTCTCCTCGCGAAATTAGCTCCTGCACAACGCCAATAGTTGGATTGATATGTCCTTCTGATCCACCATTAATAAATAAAACACGTGCCAATTCTACCACTCCTTAGGTAAAGTTATTTTCAAGATTGTGTAAGAGTAATGGATACTGTCACATATCATTGCTTAACTATGTTAAAGCAGCTTGAGATCTTTTAGCAAGTTTAAGCATGTTTCTTTTTCAACTGAGGCAAAAAAACACTTTTCAATTGAACAAAGACATTCTCAAAATGGATTAACAGCAAAAAAAAGGATATTTGAAACCAATGCCAAAGGAATTTTAAAGGTAGTTTATAACGAAGAGGAGGAATCAATAGAAGTTTGATAAAGAATCACAAATCATGTCAATTTTCTTTGTATAGCACATTCATTTATTTTCCAGTATTTATTGTTTTACGAAGAATACTGGTATATAATTAAAATAAATTTCCCTTAAGAAACAATGTTGGTTTGTGGAAAGTGGTGGGTGAATAAATAATGTTTAATTTTCTAAGTATTTTTCTTGAAGGTATATTGTTGTCAATCTTTTTTTTAATTATAATCATCACAATTTTATTTTATAATCCACGATTAATGCTTAAAGATTATCCTCAAAAAATTCAACAAGCAGTACCTAAAAGAACTCCTAAAGAAACAAAACAATTTAAAATGATCGGATTCCCTTTTGTGTAATTCTCGCCTTAGTTCCCTTTATTTCAACATTAAAATATGAAAGTTCTTTTCTATTGTTCTTCCTTCATTTTTTCGTAGTATTCATGATAGTTAGTGTTGTTGATCTTTTGTTATTAGATTGGCTTATTTTCTGCAAAATCACACCAGATTTTATTGTTATTCCTGGGACAGAAGGTATGGAAACTTATAAAGACTTTAACTTTCATATTAAAGGCTTCTTTAAAGGAATAGTAATCTGTGGATTTTTCAGCATTCTTTTAGCTCTTATAAGAATCTTAATATGAATAAAATGAAACAATTATAAGGGCTATAACTAAAGCGAACAGTCGAACTTTCAATAGTAGGTATGTTATACGTGGTTTCCATGCAGAAAGGAGAAAAAATGAATTCCATAATAGTTAATGTTAAAACCCATTCCTTTGGTAATATAACTGCACAAGAAAAAATCATGGAATGGCAAGGTGTAAAATGGCGCTATACCGTTAGCGGACATGGCGATCAATTTATATTGGCCATACTGTCTAATATGACGGGTCACTTATTGGGATTGCCGTTAGCTGAAGAATTTAGAGATACGCACAAAACAATTGCTTTATCTGTACCTCCAACCAAGTCCTTTTCCGATACAAGTGAAGGATTGAAACAATTATTGGATTTTGAAAAGATAGATGCCTGTCATGTGATTGGACACTCTAACGGAGGTGTTTATCTTCAAAACTTAATAGCTCATCATCCAGAAATAGTAGATAAAATCGTTTTTTCGCATAGTTTAACCTCGATGGAAAAAAATGATGTTTTCACGACCAACGCCTCCGAAATAAAAACATATAAAGTGATGCGTAAAATGTTGAAAGTACTACCTGTCACTGTCTTGACGTTTGCGATGAGCAGGATGGTATTGAGCAAACTCTATCTCCAATCTGGCCAGCAAGATACAAAACGATTGGTCGCACTTTGCAAGGAAGATATAAAAGGGCTAACCAAACAAGACTTCATAACGATGGCCGATTGCATGGAAGACTTCCTTCATAATCACACTTTCACATCTGAGCATTATATAAAAAAACCGCAAGATGTTTTAGTGGTGGATAGTCCAACGGATAAAGTGGTGAATCCTTTGCAAAGAGCACAAATGCTAAAACTATGCCCTGGCGCAAGGGAGCACCATTTTGAAGAAGGTGGACATATTACTCTTGTAAAGTGTCGCAATGAATATTTCTCATTACTAAGAGACTTTTGGCTTTGATAAAGATATTGTCAATAAAGTGAAAAAAGCTGCAGTTTCATGTCTGCGGCTTTTATTGTGTAAAAAATGGTATTACATGCCAAAAGAGATAGAATAAGATAATATATAACAGCATAAAGAATTTGCAACAACGATAAGGAGTGCAAAATGTACACAATTGGACAAGTAGCTAATTTTTTAGGCGTATCTAGAGATACCTTGAAGTTTTATGAAGAAAAGGAATTAGTAAAGCCGAAGCAAAATATTGAGAATGGGTATAGAAAATATAATCATTTTGATATTTATGATATTACAACAGTAAATTTCTACAGAGAAATTGATATTGAAATTAAAAAAATCCAGGAATTAAGAAAGAGTAAGAGTATTGATGGAATTCAATCATTATTAGAAGAAAAAGAACAAGAGGTTTTACTGGAAATAGAATATAAAAAACTTCTATTGAAAAAGATTCAAATAGTAAAAGAAGATTGCAAGAAAATCAAACAATTCTTAGGAGAGTACATAGTTAAGGAAATGAAACCTTTAGCAATAAAGGGAGAAATAGAACATTTTACTGCGTATGAAGAATATGACACTTTAAAAAAGAATGCAGAGAGCTTAAAAAAAGCAGTTACGCTCACATCTTTAAGAAGAGTCATCCATTTCAATGATATAGGTATTATTGAAGATAAGTTTATAATTGTAAAAAAAGTGGACGACCCTGATGAAGAAATTGAAGGTGAAATTTTATCCCATCCAAAATGTATCTATACAATTATTGAAGATGGAAGGTGGTCAACTGGTGGAAAAAATATTGATTATAATGTAGAAGCTAGTTTAAGAAACGTAGCAATTGAAAAAGGGTATGAACTTTTGGGGCAAGTATATATAAATCTATTACTGACGACTTATGAAGATAGCCTTGAACGTGTGTTTTTAGAGATTTATGCACCTATCAAGTGAAAAATAAGTGATAGGTCCGTGACCATACTAAATTAAAGTGGAGAGAACTAATAGTTTTAGCAATACTAGAAAAATTTGAAGGATTAAGAAGGAGATTAAGATGAAAAAATTTACTTTATTTCTATTAATGGCGTTCACTATTGTATTGATGTATGCTTGTTCAAACGATGGAACGCCTAATGAAGAAAGCAATAAAAAAAGCAATGAAAAATCTGTTAGCAATGTACCTGTTAAAATTCCAGACGATCTATTTGTTTCTAATAAAAAGAATGAGAATATTAGTGAAGATGAAATGAAAGCAAGTATAAAAAAGTATATGGATTATAGTCATGTAATAGATAAAGAAATGGAAAATATTATTTATCTTTATGAGGATGCTACTAAATCCGATCAGGAAAAATTAAATACATTAATAGCTGAAGGGGAAAAGAATGATGCGAATTTCAATGATTTTATTAGTAACAATAATATCCCTGACGATTATAAAGAACCTTCAAAGACAATCTATGAATTTGTTTCATCAATCCGAGAAATTTTAACACAAATTGAAGATGAAGTTGCTGGAATGGTCGAAAATGGTAACTTGACAGATATATCAAATTTCGCATCCGAGCATTTTACTAAAGCGAACGGAAGGCAGCAACAAGAGATCGAAAAATTTTTAGATGATAAAAATATTAAAACTACATATTTCGATGAATAGAAAGAATATATTTAATTACCCTTCAAGTCTTTGAAGGGTATTTTTTCTTTCGCCGAATTTTGAGGTTGTAAGAGTGTTGACCTGTGAGTAACCCCTAGGTTTAAGCTAAATGTATTCTTAAAATTTTTTACGAAAACTTAGTTTGAAGCGGGGAATATACATGAATAGAGAAAAAAAACTAAAAAAACCAGTAGCAAGTTTTATTTTACTAACCTATATCATTTTTTTGCCACTTTTTTGTCTAGTAGGAGCCACAAGCGTGTTAGGATTTCCTAAATGGATTTTTGATGTAACGCTCTGTATATCAGCTTGGTCCTCAACCTTTGCTTTTGCACTATTATTTAAAAAAATCTATCCTGGGCAAAGTTTTATGCAATTTGTAAAAGATAAATTCAAGAATAGACTGAAGTTTTCTGTGATTTTTATTGCAAGTATGATTCAAGCTTTCATATTTTTGATGATTTTGTTTATTATATCTAATACTAGTGAAGTAGACTCTATTTTTACTGTTTCTTCATGGGGAATGCTGATCTATTACTTTTTTAATCACCTTCTTTCTGGGCCGCTAGGAGAAGAATTAGGGTGGAGAGGTTTCGCTCAAATGGAGCTTCAAAAGAAGCATTCGCCATTAAAAGCTTCAATCATCATAGGGTTTTGGTGGGGGCTGTGGCATCTACCCATATGGTTTACTACAGGGTATATGGGCATTGAATTAATCAAATATATTCTATTCTTTATGATTGCACTCATTTCCACTAAAATCGTCATGACAGCCTTTCATAACTTAAATCAGAATCTAGTCATCCCAATCATCATTCACCAATTCTTTAATTTCTTTCTAGGGTTAATAAACGGAAAATTAATTGATTTACTCATGTATAACGCCATTTTTTACTTCGTTGTAGCCGTTATAATCATCATTATTAATCCAAAGAATGTATTGTATGGAAAGGGAGATACAAACGTTATTCATGCAAAGCAATACATGGTTTAGTGTTAGTTAAGCGCGAGAAGCGACAGTTGAATAGGCTAATTTCAGTGGGGGTTATTATGAAAATGAGTCAAATTTTGAGGAATACGGAGGAGAAATAAGATGAAGAGAAAAAATTTGGTTGTTGTTCCCATGTCAGATTTTGAAACAGAGATTGGTCGATGGATATGGTGTTTGGAAGATGTTCGGCGAACGCTTTTAGAAAAAATATCTGACATAAGTCAGCATCAGCTCGATGCCAAACTAAACGGTCACTCAATCGGATCGTTGTTATATCATATCTCATTAATTGAGGCAGACTGGCTCTATGAAGAGGTTCTGGGCGGTACATGGAATCCAAAGATCCGTTCCTTATTTTCTCATGGAGACCGTAATGAGGATGACACCTTGTGCCATATAGAGGGACAAACCTTGGATGAACATTTACATCGTCTACAATGTGTACGTGATGAACTGCTTTTCCATTTTCGCTCTATGGATTTAGAGGATTGGCGTACAGCCAGAAATCTCCCTCATTACGATGTCACACCAGAGTGGGTTATTTACCATCTCCTTGAACATGAGTCACATCATAGAGGACAAATTTTTCAAATGCTTGTCAATTTAAAAAGACAAAATTAGCCGCTATCTTTAGCAGATGGTTGATTATCAACTCTAAATCACAATGAAGACGCGAACATTGAAGTAACTAAGATTCGATGCTATTATAGATATGTAAAGTCTCTAATTGAGGTGAATAACAATTATGAAATATTCTAAAGCAACAAATTATGCACTACACACAATGCTTTTTCTTGCCAAGGAAACACCAAATAGACCTGTAGGTGTCCAACAATTAGCAGAGATGCAAGGTGTTTCTCCTACGTATTTGTCTAAAATCCTAACTAAGTTAGTAAAAGAGGGAATGATCAACTCTATATCGGGTGCCAATGGTGGCTACACACTTAGTCAGAATTGGGAAGATATTTCTTTTTTAGATATAATACATGCAATTGAAGGCAAATCGTCTTTGTTTGATTGTTGTTTATACAACGATCCCAAGTGCGTAATAAAAGAAGTAATGCTATCTGCAGAGGAAACACTGGAGAATGAGTTAAGAAACAGAAAAATATCGGATCTTGTGAAAAAATAGTAGTGGATGAATAGTCCACCATTATTTTTTATACAATCGCGGATATAAAGAGTCTTTTAAGTCTGTGATTTAATCTTAACGACATTTACTTTCAAATGGTTTTGCTTAGAGTCATTCTATTTCAATCTTTAATTAGAGCTAAATGGCATGTTGTGATATTTAGACGATTATACCGTAACAACATGTACTCTATACAACTTATGAAGGAGAGTTAAATGATGGAATTATTTGATTGTGCAATTATAGGTGCAGGTGGCGGTGGGCTAAATGCAAGTTTGATTTTAGGAAGATCTCGTAAAAAAGTCGCGTTATTTGATAATGGAACAAATCGGAATCGTGTGACTCAGGAATCACATGGATTTCTTACACGTGATGGCATTAAACCAGCTAAATTTAAAGAAGTAGCTTTGAATGATGTGAAAAAATACCCGTCAGTTCATTATTATCAAAACACGGTTATGAATATAACGAATCAACCAGATGGCTTGTTTAAAATTGAGACTTTAGAAGAAGTTGAGTATGTTGCTGAGAGACTTATATTGGCAACGGGTGTTCAAGAGGAATTTCCATCAATTCCGAATATCCGAAAGTATTATGGGAAAAGTTTATTCAGCTGCCCAACTTGTGATGGATGGGAATTAAGAGATCAACCCCTCATTATTATATCTGAAAATGAAGAACAGACGCTTTTTAAAGCAAAGCTTGTTTCTAACTGGTCAGAGGATTTAGTGATAGCCACAAATGGTCATGAACTTTCTCCCCCGACATTGAATGAAATAGAAAGAAGAGAGATAACTGTCATTACCGAACCTATTCAGAATCTACATGGTGAGGATGGGTATTTAAATAAAATAGTGTTTAATTCAGGACTTGAAATAGAAAGAGTTGGAGGTTTTATAGTGCCTAATTTTGTGCGTCCAAACCGATTTGCAGAGCAACTTGGTTGTCGTTTAAATGAAAATGGTAGCATTATTGTGGATGAGGCAGGGCGTACATCACAGGAAAACATTTATGCAGCGGGGGAGACAGTAAAATTAGGCCATTCTTCATTAATAGTCGCTGCTGCAGAAGGATATAAAGCGGCAATGGCAGTTGTTTTTGATAGTATAATATAAAAAATTTTTTACTTAATTATGGATATTAAAGGTCTTTAATGAGTGATAAAAGGGTGAGAGCAGGGTCTAATAATAATTATAAGCATATTATAACTTCAAGATTTTTATTTCTACAAAGGGGGAAAAGAATGATGTCGATTGTTCATGTAACAACAAAGAAAGAATTAAGAGAACACTTAAATACTAAAAAAATTGTGTTAATAAATTTTTGGGCTGAATGGTGTGGTCCATGTAAAATGTTCGCAGGGGTTCTTAATCAACTCAGCGAAGAATTTAGTGGCAAGGTAAAAGTTATAAAGGTGAATGTAGAAAAAAGCCAGGATATTGCAGCGGAATATAAGGTAATGGGAATTCCTAATTCTCGCTTGATTATTCACAATAAATTACATGAACCCATTGTTGGATATGTGCCTTTTGAAAAACTAAAGCAGATGATTGGATTTTGATGTTTGTAATTATTGTAGGATGACCGATAGAATAGCTCTTTCTATTTCGGGAAGGTGGAACTTGTAACAGTATAAAGGTCACCAATAATTACTTTTGGGGAATAGAAACCGTTGACGCATCAATATTTGTAGCGAGATGTTAGATAACGTTATCTTGAATCTGTTTAATTATGTACCAGTTCATGTTATAATAAGTAGCTTAAGGTAATTAAGACGTTCCTTATAATAGAACGGATGCCAAGAAAGCCTTCGCATAGAGATAAAATATAGAGGTGTAAGAGATTGAATAAAAAATGGACGATTGATAAAATTAAAGAATTTGTGGAGAATAATTCGGAAAGTAAGTTGCTAACAACTGAATATCACGGTTTCTCTCAAAAGTTACTATTTAAATGTGCATGTGGTAGCAAGTTTGAAAAAACATTTACAAAATTTAAAAATAAACATCAGCGTAAATGTGACGTCTGCCAACCACCAAAAGAGTCACGCTAACCGTATAAATGATACGACGTATTAGCTATACGCATTACAACAGATAAAAAAGTACTCAATGTTACAGCTAAAAGAATATATAAAAAATGAGTAGGAGAACAAACATGATAGAGATCAAAACATCCCCTTTAAGTGATGGAGAATTCAATAGAGGGGTATTTGCAACATGTGATATCAAAAAAGGAGAGCTTTTACACGAAGCACCTGTCATTTCTTATCCAAACGAACAGCACCAATACATTGAGCAAACCTTACTCGCTGATTATGCTTTTGAGTATGGAATAGGTCAATCTGCTATCCTTCTTGGTTATGGAATGTTGTTTAACCATTCTTATGAGCCTAATGCAACTTATGAGATTAATTTTAAAAATCGCACATTTGACTTCTTTGCTTACACAGATATAAAAGCAGGAGATGAAATTCTAATCAATTATAATGGCGACGTTGATGACAAAGATCCACTGTGGTTTGATCAGGAATAAAAAGGATTTAAAATAAATCAGGGCGTTGATCCAACAAGGATTGACGCTTTTTTTGTTGAAGAAAATCTGATATTTATAAAAAAAATTGATAATTATTAATAAAGTTGGATAAGAGAATTTGTTGCACTTCACGCGTTTCCTTAAACTGATTGTTGTTTAAAGTTACTATGTAGAGGATATACAGAGTGTTTGGATTATCTTAATCAAGAAGACGAGTTAATTGGTGCAACATTGTCACTTAATAGCATGTACTAGGGAGCCAACCTGTAGTCGTAGTTTTGATTATGTGTGACAAGAAAGAAGATCGTTTTCAATAACTTGTTTACACATGCGATGGAGGCAACCTTATGACATTTGTTATAGGGTTGCGTTTTTAATTTATCGTAGTACTCAACGATGTGATTTCCACCAAATCGTCGCTGTCTAATCATGTTCTGAACGGTTAGATACATTATTTTACGTAGGTGTTTATTGCCGCGTTTATTAATCTTGTCTTTAGCTATAAACTTCCCGGATTGATACCGCCTAATATCAATACCTGTATAGGCATTCAACTGTCTGTTGTTGTCAAACCTCTGAATGTTCCCAATTTCTGCTATGATTCTGACAGCTGAGTTAGCTCCAATAGCCGGAATACTACGTATTATGCTATACTCTTCAAGCCTTCCGGCTATCGACTCCATTTTACTGATACATTGTTCTTTCTGAAGGAGAAGCTCTTGAAACCGTTTAGCATATACACGAACTTGATCACAAACCACATCTGTTGAAGACGCGGCGGGGTAAGATTGCTTTGCGGCCTCTATTAATTCAACAGCTTTTTCCTCTGCTTTGTTTACTGCCATTCGTTTATTTGTGTTTGCGAGTATTCGATTTTTAATGATTGTTTTTGAATGATTCAAGACTAGATCTGGATGAGGGTATAATTGTACTACGTTTAGGAACAGTTCAGACTTGGTCGTGAAGATATTCTCGAGTTCAGGAAATGTTTCCTGGACGACCTTATGCAATCGACTGCGGGTGACGCTCAATTCATCATCCAATTCGCTGTAGTGTCTCGATAATCGTTTTAACTGACGGTAAACATCATTTGAATCTGTTTCAATCCGTCTTTCGTGCGTAAAGTGTGTGAGTGCCAATCGATGTGCATCACTTCGGTCCGTTTTGTGAATCCGTAAGGAATCACATTGGAGTTTTGCTTCCAAGGGATTTAATAGGCAATAACTATAGTTGTTCTCTTGCATGAAACGTTCCAGTGTTCTTGAATAGACTCCTGTAGATTCAAATACGATATGAGGTTGCTCATCATATCCTTCAATTAAGTCATCAATTAACTTTTTAAGGTCCATAAATCCCGGACGATTGTGYGCAATTTCCTTTTCCAACTGACATTTTTTCAGCGCGTTATAGACAACCATATAACTCTTTCCCATACTAATATCAAAGGCGATGACATGTTTCATGTTCTCCCTCCCTATGTGTTTTGAAGTCTTCACATTAGCCTTATTGATTCCCATTTCTTATACACGATCTCAAAGGATCCAACATACTTAAACCTGATTCAAATAAGGTTGTGAAGTAGGTCAGTTTTTTTTACGGATTCAAGATCCAAAGAGCTGCCCGACCTATTCTTCACCTCTACTATATAAAAAAATAGTAGTACGAACCAATGCCTTGGTCTGCACTACTAATCTTAGTATGTTTT
>NZ_JBFTHS010000043.1:0-62801 GCF_056394365.1 Lysinibacillus sp. 10T31 | reverse complement strand
ACTCTCCATAAAAAGAAATTTGATTAGCTCAAATTGTTTTGCTGGCATCATGTTTGATGTCCAAAATTTTGTTTCGTTCACTAACTCAAGGCTAGCTACTAAAAACTTTATTGATTACGTTTTGCTTGTTCAGTTTTCAAGGTTCATTTCGTTGCCGCTTCTTCAACAGCAACTTTTATATTGTAACACTTCTTGTTTTTGTTGTCAACTCTTTTTTAGAAGTTTTTTCACTTCTTTTCAAAAGCAGCAACTCTTATATAATATCACTCTACGATTTCAATGTCAACATCTTTTTTAAATGTTTTTTTGAATTCGTTTCGTTTCTTGCGTCGTCTTAACGACAAGTAATAATTTATCACGATTCCAACACAACCGCAAGTGTTTTTACTATAAAATTATCTTTTTCTATAAATATAGAATTAGTGAGCTATTTTATGATCTTTCGAGCACTACATAAGTCTTATAATCTTCTAGCTATCACTTTATTTGTTTTACTATACATCTCTTTCTCATAAATCTCAACAAACTAAAGTAAGAAGCGTATCAAAATACGTCTTTTTCTAAGGATACTTTCTAAAGCTCCCCTTAGTACAGGATCAAAGATATAAACGCGCCATTGCTCTAACAAATACTCAACCGCAAAAAAAAGGAGCCAAAGTGGTTCTCCTGCACCTCGACTCCTACTTATTCATGTTTGTTACTTTTTTAACTTTATTGTTCTGCTACAGAAAACAAGAAAAAAGAAATCCTAATAAGTTCCCTTTTAAAAGCGGTAATCAAAATTAATAAATCTACTAATTTTAATTATTTTGTTTATCAGCTACATCTAAGCACCAAGTGAAATTATCCCACGCCGAATACCAACCGCTGAAAATTTCAGAGGAATCATCCCAACGGACATCGAATTTCTTATGACCGTCTATATCCACTAAATATAAAGTAAGAGTTGGATCTGACTTAGAAACCGCCAATTTCATACCATGTTCAAGCTCTTCCTCAGTTAACACAACATCTGAAACTGAGCGCACTTGTGCCTGTTCAAATACTTGTTTGTTAAAAATTTTATAATTCATTATAAGCCTCCATTAAAACTTCTGATAATGTCTATTTCTACTTTATGTGCAAATTATAGAACTCTAAAAGTATACCTTATATTCGTACATCATTTAAATACTCTACTTAATTCTTTCTAAATCAATTATCCCTCGGCATAATTGCGTCCAGAATCGGCTTTGTTTTTGGGCCTGCGTGATGCAGGTCAGTTAACCGTTATCGCATGGATGCGATGATTTTAGGCTAACATCCTTTGTTAACTCCTTTCCGATTCTGCGACATCCGCCGGAGGCTTTAGGCCAACAAATGTTTTTTGCGCGAAAGCGAAGCGACAGCAACAACGTGTTTTTGTCTGTGCGAAAGCGAAGCGACAGCAACAACACAGCACGAAGTTGGTCACTCAGTCGTTGCCACAGGATGTAGCGTTCTTAAACTGAGTTCCTCTATTTCAGCAGGTGTTTGGACACCCACTAAAAAGTAGCTTAAATCCGCATTCATCTCACCACCTATAGAGGTGGGAGACTTCTGTAGCTGACGCTTTGCTTTCGGTACAAAAGACACTTGCTGAAAGAAGTTAAAACTTTTCAAACACTATCTAATGTAATACTATTTCATCTCAGCGGATGCAAAACAGGAGTCTTAGTGCTTTTTTCGCACCTCGACTCCTGCTTATTCACAATAACTTCTTAATGAAGCTATTTTCCCTAGCTCTACTACCGCTTTTTATCCCGAATATAGTCGTACTATATCCTTTTAAAACAACTATTTAGTAGTATGACGCATTGTTGGGAATAATAATACGTCGCGAATTGATGGTGAATTTGTAAGAAGCATGATTAAACGGTCGATACCGATACCTAATCCACCTGTTGGTGGCATACCGTATTCTAATGCTTCAATGAAATCATTGTCCATTTCGTGTGCTTCATCATTACCAGCTTCTTTTTCAGCTAACTGAGCTTCAAAGCGTTCACGTTGGTCAATAGGATCATTTAGTTCTGTAAAGGCATTTGCATGCTCACGTCGAACGATAAATAGTTCGAAACGGTCTGTGAAACGCTCGTCCTCTGGGTTTTTCTTCGCTAGAGGTGAGATTTCTACTGGATGACCATAAACAAATGTAGGCTGAACAAGAGTTTCCTCGATCTTTTGCTCGAAGAACTCGTTAATAATATGCCCTACCTCATGTGTTTCTTTAACTTCTACTCCATGTTCTTTAGCAAGCGCTTGAGCTTGTTCCTTAGTCATAGGTTGCCAGAAGTCTACACCTGTAGCTTCTTTTACTGCATCTACCATATGAACTCGTTTCCAGCCTACAGCAAGATTAATTTCATCTTCACCGTATTGAACTGTAGTAGTACCTAATACCTCTTGAGCTACATGAGCAATAAGGTTTTCAGTTAGAGACATAATATCTTTGTAATCCGCATAAGCTTCATACAGCTCTATCATTGTGAATTCAGGGTTGTGGCGTGTTGAAATCCCTTCATTTCGGAAAACACGGCCAATTTCATATACTTTCTCTAGTCCACCAACAATTAGACGTTTCAAATGCAATTCGATTGCAATACGCATATATAATTCCATATCAAGTGCATTATGGTGTGTAATAAACGGACGAGCCGCTGCACCACCAGCAATTGTATGAAGCATTGGTGTTTCTACTTCTAAATATCCTGAGTTATCTAAATAATTGCGAATAGCACGGATAATTTTAGAACGAGTAATGAATGTTGTTTTACTATCCTCATTCGTCATTAAATCTAAATAACGTTGACGGTAACGTTGCTCAACATCTTGTAAGCCATGGAATTTTTCTGGCATAGGGCGTAAAGCTTTTGATAGGAATGTAAATCCTTCAGCTTTTACTGAAAGCTCTCCTACTTGTGTTCGGAATACATTACCACGAATACCTACGATATCGCCTAAGTCAGCTTGTTTAAATAATTCATATGCTTCTTCGCCAACATGATCCTGACGAACGTAAATTTGAATTTGGCCACCTAAATCTTGAATATGTGCAAAGCCAGCTTTTCCTTTACCGCGTTTCGTCATAATACGACCCGCAATAATTACCTCTTGTAGGTTTTCTTCTAGCTGCTCTTTCGTTTGATCTGCAAATTGTTCACGCACTTCTGTTGATAAATGCGTACGTTCAAAACGACTACCAAATGGATCTAGACCATTTTCTCGAATAGCCGTCATTTTTTGGCGTCTCACCAAAAGCTGATCATTTAATTCTTCTATGTTTGACACTTGTTTCACTCCTTATTAAATTGTCCGCGTTGCGTTTACGTCCATAATATTTCTATTGTACACAATTTTATTGCTGTAATCATCTGTTTCGATTTAATTTCCATAAGAGAAGAAATGATTAATAATTCTAAAAATTGAAGTTTGCAGAAAAATAGACGTCTCAAAACGAACAGTGAGACGTCTATTTAATGTATTAAAGAATTAATTCTTTCGCTTCTGGTACTATTAATTTAGATTCAAGCTCTTCATAGTCTTGTACAATTCCATTTAATAGTGCACGAAGCTCTACTGCAGTTTCTGTTTGATTAATCGCTTTACGCGCTTTACCATTGCCGCGAATACCTTTTAAATACCATGAAGCATGTTTACGCATTTCACGTACAGCCACTGATTCTCCTTTTAATTGCATAAGGCGTTCAAAGTGAAGCAAGCACACATCAATTTTTTCACGTACACTAGGCTCTTCCTTTAGCTCACCAGTTTCAAGGTATTGAACTGTACGATAAATCATCCATGGATTACCTAAAGCAGCGCGTCCAATCATTACTGCATCCACACCAGTAGTATCTAGCATACGTTTTGCATCTTGAGGAGTTTCTACATCACCATTACCAAGCACAGGAATTTTTACATTTTCCTTCACTTGACGAATGATATCCCAATTTGCTTTTCCTTCGTACATTTGTACACGTGTACGTCCATGAACAGCTACTGCTGAAGCACCAGCACGTTCGGCAGCTTGTGCATTCTCAACAGCAAAGATATGCTCGTCATCCCAACCAATACGCATTTTCACGCTGACAGGTTTTTTTACTGCATCTACAACAGCTGCCACCATTTCATATAATTTATTCGGATCTAAAAGTAAACGGGCGCCCGCTTCACATTTAATAATTTTATTAACTGGGCAGCCCATATTAATATCGATAATATCGGCAGTAGTGTTTTCATCTACATACTTGGCCGCTTCCACTAGCGTTGTTTTATCACCGCCAAAAATTTGTAATGAAAGTGGATTTTCACGCTCATCGATATAAAGCATACCTAGTGTTTTTTCGTTCTTCTGGACAATCCCTTTATCACTAATCATTTCTGCATAAACTAGCCCTGCTCCGAACTCCTTAACAGTTAAACGGAAAGCAGAGTTACAGATTCCTGCCATTGGTGCTAATACGACACGGTTGTCCATGACTATATCGCCAATTTGAAACGGCTTCTCAGTTGTCTGACTCAACGTTGTTTTCCTCCTCCTAGAGGTTTTCAACTATTCCTCTATAAAAATATCTGTCGTTAATGCTATGCAAATCAATCATGCCTCGGTATAACTGCGTCCAGAGGCTTTAACCGGATGTTTGGATACCCACTGACACATAAGTTATAGGCAATCAATACACCGATAATCTTTGACTACCGGATTAGAAACTTAATTAACGGACTGCATAATTTTTAGCTCTTCTGATGCTAGCCATAAAGTTACGCCTTCCTTTTCACAATCCAACTGTTGCATTATATCATGTGCCCTTTGCAGTTGTTTTCCAACTGGTACAGGCGTAATTTCTATTAGTGGTACTAATACGAAAGCTCGCTCATACATTCTTGGATGTGGAACTATCAAGCTCTCTGTTTCAATATTTTCGTGATTGTAGAGCAGAATGTCAAGGTCTATGATTCGAGGGCCCCATCGAAATTCACGAATACGCCCAAGTTCACTTTCAACCCATTGRCAAATTTTCAGCATTTCGGAAGATGAATAACTCGTTTTAATATGAACAGCAATATTTAAAAAATCTGCTTGGTCAGTGTAGCCTACAGCAGCTGTTTCATAAACACAAGAAATGTGTGCAACTTCAATTTCCTCTTTGCCCTTTAAAAGGGTAACAGCATGTTGTAGGTTTTCAAGTCGATCTCCCATATTTGTACCGATCGATAAATACACATCATTCATTAGTAATCACCTCTCGTTACCTCTACCGATACTTCTTTATAATAGCCATGGATTGGTGGGTCTGGTTTAATAAGCTCCACGCGAACACCCTTAACCTTTTCTGAGTATGTCTCTAAAATACTGTTTGCTATTTTGGATACAAGTGCTTCAATAAGCTTGAAAGGCTCTCCTTCTACGATATCACGGCATAACGCATAAACCTCTGCATAGTTCACCGTATAGTTTAAGTCATCCGTCTCTCCAGCCTTTGTCATATCTACAGCAAGTGATACATTGGCACGGAAGCGTTGGCCGAGTGTTGTTTCCGCTGCTAAAACGCCATGATAGCCATAAAACTGCATATCCTTTAAATGAATATAGTCCATCACGCTTCCTCCTTATAAATACGCTTACCCACTAAAATATCAGCCATATGTGTAGCTCGCGCCATTTCCTTTACATCATGTACACGAATCATATGGCAGCCTTTTTCAATACCGTAAACAACTGTTGCTCCTGTACCTTCTATACGCTCCTCAACAGGCAGCTTTAAGACATTACCAATCATTGATTTACGTGAAGTCGCAAGCAAAACAGGATAACCCATTGCTACTAAATCCTTTAAATGATGCATCATTTCTATATTTTGAGCGGTAGTTTTCGCAAAGCCTATGCCTGGATCTAAAATAATATGATTATCTGGTATACCTGCATTCCGAGCAATAGCAATACTCTTCTCTAAGTCAGCCTTTGCCGTCATCCAGAAATCAGTACCATAATTAGTGTTGTCTCGATTATGCATTAAAATAATTGGTACATTTAAATCTGCGGCAACCTGAGCGATTTCAGGTTCAGCTTGCGCTCCCCAAATATCATTAATAATATGCGCACCGGCTTCAATGGCTGCACGAGCTACGTTCGCTTTATACGTATCAACCGATATAACTGCTGGCACTTCAGCTACTAAAGCTTGAATAACTGGTACAATTCGTGCAATTTCATCTTCATCGGAAATACGTTCATAACCTGGCCGTGTTGATTCTCCACCAACATCAATAATTTTAGCGCCATCAGCTACCATTTTTTTCGCTTGTGCAACAGCAGCTTCAACGTTATTGTACTTTCCTCCATCTGAAAATGAATCCGGTGTGACATTTAAAATACCCATCACAAAAGTTTCCTCTGTATAGTCTAACGTGATACCGTTAATAGTTAATGGTGTTGTATATTTTTCTAGCATGTTAATTCTCCTTCTATTCTTGTTCCACTTCATTGACAAGTGTTTCATGTAAACGCGAATAAACAGGCCCTTTATTGCCTAATAACTGCTTGCTCTCTAATTTAAGAATTGGAACAAGCTCTTGTATAGAGTTAGTAATAAAGCACTCTGAACTTTGCTCTACATCCTCTTTAGTAAAGAAACCTTCTTTCACTTTGATCCCAAGAGATTGTGCTCGCTCTATTACCCACGCTCGGATAATTCCAGGTAAAATACCAGTCTCTAAGGAAGGCGTATATAGTATATCATCTTTCACCCAAAAGATATTTGATGTTACACCTTCAGCAACAAAGCCCTCTTCCGTTAAAAAGAAGCCCTCTTGTTGCGCCAGAGATGGCATCTCAAAACGCCCAAGAACGTTATTGCCATAATGGTGCGATTTCACTCGAAGCCCTTTTTCAGGAGTATTACGCGGTGTTACAAGCCACTGTGCGTTTTTTTCCATACCTCGAGGTGTATCATGTAATTCTTTGCGAAAAACAATAACATTCGGTTGTCTATATTCAGTAGGCTGTAAACCGATACTATGCTCTCCAGCTGAGACATTTATTCGGAAATACCCATCCTGCCCATCGGCTTGTTCATTTAATTGCTGAACAACATTAAGTAATTCCTCTTCAGGATACGGCATATGAATACGATATTGAGAAAGCGCGATTTGCAACCTTTCCATATGTGCTTCCCAGCAAAACACCTTTCCCTTATACGTTCGAAATGTTTCAAAAAAGCCTAACCCGTATAAAAATCCATGATCAAATGGTGAAATGCTCAAGTCCTGCGCCGCTATGTAGTCTCCATTCATCCAGCACAGCATTTACTTCGCTCCCTCAACATACAAATCTATAAATTGGCGTAGAAGCTTTTTACCTTGCTCCGTCATAATCGATTCAGGATGGTATTGCACTCCCTCAATTGGATAGTCCTTATGACGAATGCCCATAATTTCGCCTTCTTCTGTCCATGCCGTCACTTCAAAACATGTCGGTAACGTTTCCTTCTCTACAATTAAGGAGTGGTAACGAGTAGCTGCAAATGGATTTGGCATCCCCTTATGCAAACCTATTTCAGCATGTAGTACAGGTGATGTTTTACCATGCATCAGACGCTCAGCTCGTATTACATTCCCTCCGAATACTTGGGCTATGGCTTGATGGCCAAGGCAAACGCCTAAAATCGGAATATTTCCCGCGAAATACTTAATAATGTTCAGGCTTTCACCTGCTTCATTCGGGCTACATGGGCCTGGCGAAATGACAATCATATCTGGTGCAAGCTGCTCAATATCTTTCACCGTTAATGCATCGTTTCTTTTGACCACTAATTCATGACCAAACTCCCCAAAATACTGTACAAGGTTATACGTAAAAGAATCGTAGTTATCAATCATTAAAATCATTTTGCTCGCTCCTCCGCCATTGCCTTTGCCTGCCACATCGCCTTCGCTTTATTTAAAGATTCTTGGTATTCTCTTTCCGGTACAGAATCAATAACAATGCCTGCTCCTGCCTGAATATGCGCTACTCCATCTTTAACAAATGCTGTACGAATAACAATATTAAATTCCATATCACCTGTGTAACCTAGCCAGCCAATTGAACCTGTATATAATCCTCGTCTTACAGGTTCTAATTCTTCAATAATCTCCATCGTACGAATTTTAGGTGCACCTGTTATCGTTCCTCCTGGGAACATAGCACGGATTACATCTGCATTCGATTTCCCTTCAGCTATTTCTCCTCGTACATTGGAAACAATGTGCATCACGTGTGAATAGCGTTCAATCACCATAAACTCATCTACTTCAACCGTCCCATATGTAGATACTCTTCCTAAATCATTGCGCTCTAAATCAACAAGCATTACATGTTCAGCACGTTCCTTATCGTTATCAATCAATTCCTGTGCTAACGCTAAATCCTCTGCCTCAGATTTCCCTCTTGGTCGTGTACCAGCGATCGGCCGAGTAGACAACTCATTACCGTGACGCTTCACCAAAAGCTCAGGTGAACCAGAAACGACAGCAAAATCAGGTGCTTCTATATAAGCCATGTAAGGTGAAGGATTAAATGCACGTAATGCTTCATATACATCCATTGCAGTTGCATTTAACTTTTTGGATTGGCGTACCGACAAATTCACTTGAAATACATCGCCTTGCGCTATGTATGTTTGGATTTTACTTACCGCGTCCTCAAAGGCAGTCCCAGCAAATGATACTAACAATTCACTTTCGTCATTTACTATTTCTACAGCGCTTGTTTTTTCAAATTTACGTGTAAGCAATCCTTCTTGCGCGGCCTCTTGCCACACATTAGCCCATTCTTCCAAATCCACATTACAGTCTGTTAGCTTCATAAGCGTTACTTTATTTGTTTTCACATCGTGTACTGCCCAGCAATCAAAAATATAAAAGTAGATATCTGGTATATGTAAATCATCGACAGCATTATTAGGTAACACTTCAATTTTACGAGCGTAATCGTATGAAACAAACCCGATAGCTCCACCTTGAAAAACAGGAAGCTCCGCATTATATGAAACGTGATAGTTCTCCACTAATTTCTCTAACAAAGCAAGAGGTTCACCATTTAAGTTTTCAGTCTCACCATTTCTCCAATTTACAAGTAAACCATTCTCGATTGATTGTGCTATAGCTAGCGGATTCCAAGCAGCTATTGTAAAATTTCCTCCGCGTCCACTTTCTAAAAATACATGTGCTTGTTCTGCTTCAGTTTGCTTCTTATAACTATAAAAAAACGAGTCTGCATCCATCGATATTGTTTTCGTCAGTATTGTCTTCAAGTTGCTATTCCCCTTTAAGTCATATGATGTGATTCCATCTTAACTTGAATATTGTTTTGAAGCGAATATTTTTCAATTACCATGTAAAATTTAACTTCTTTCAGCAATTGTTTTATGTAGCGAAAGCGAAGCGTCAGCCACAAGCGCCTTTTGTACTGAAAGCGTAAATATGTATTTCAACTTTACAAATTGTCTAAAAGAAGAGCTTTTGCTATATTAATAGTAAATAGAAAAATTTTCTAATTATGTATGCTTGTTTTATAAAAAGGAGCTGTTATACAATGAAGAAGATTTTTTCGGGAATTTTCCTTGTAATGATCCTCACGCTGACTTCTCTACCTGCATATGCGGCAAATAGTACAATTAAGATCGATGGTGTTGTCGTTACTACAGATGCAGCACCAGAAACTAAGAATAATCGAACAATGGTGCCTTTGCGTGTTATCAGCGAAAATTTAGGAGCAACAGTAAATTGGAAAGACTCCAAAGTAACACTAACGAATAACAAAATGCAGATAACGTTACAACCGAATAGCAACACCGTTATAAAAAACGGTAAAACAGAGTTACTTGATGTCAAACCGTATTTAAAGAACAATAGACTATTTGTTCCTATTCGATTTATTGCAGAGACTTTTGGTTGTCAGGTCAATTATCAAAATTCCACAGTAACAGTGGATACTGCGTCATTGCTTATAAACAATGTAAAAGTAAAAGCTACTCAATATGAATACCACATGACAATGGGTGGGATCGTACAGCAGATCCAAGGGAACACCTATAATAAAGCCTTATATAAAGTTTTCACTGAAAATAAAGGAAAAGTTGTTGATGCCCCTGCTAACTATTCATGGCAAATTAATCTAGACGATCCGGGTTCCTATTATAAGGATGGGCAATATAATTTTATGAGTCATGAAAATAAAAGCATTCAACAGTTTGACCTTTATTCTTTAAATGGACCCTTCTCGGATGAAGAATTGAATGGATACCCAGAAGTATTAATTCATGATGTTACTGCAGATAAATGGTATTTATCCACTGTTAAAGCACGTGAATCTATTAGTCAATTAATTAAAACTGCCACTAACAATGGCTTCGTAAAAGTCTTAAGTAATACAGTTGTATAGTGAAGACTATTCTAATCATATTTTTTGAACTGCTCCATAGATGTTAGTTATACTACTAACATTTACGGGCAGTTTTTTTAATTATTGATTGCAGGGTCGTATTTTTCATTTGGCACAAATTTTGTGCAAATCGACTAAAAAAAAGACTCCTCGTTAAAGGAGCCCTTACTTACAAATAATTGGATTAGTCTTCAAATTGATATAAAGGTGTTGATAAATAACGTTCCCCATTAGAAGGTACGATTGCAAGAACATTAGAACCCTTACCTAAACGTTTTGCTGCTTCAATCGCAACATGAATAGCTGCACCTGATGAAATACCACATAAGATGCCTTCTTCACGTGCTACTTTACGAGCTACCTCGAAAGCAATCTCATTTTCAACTGGAGATATAGAAGAATATACATCTGTATCTAACACTTCAGGTACGAAACCAGCTCCGATACCTTGAATTTTATGAGGCCCTGGTTGACCGCCAGAAAGTACTGGTGAATCTTTTGGCTCAACAGCAATAATTTCAATATCTGGATATTTCTCTTTTAGCACGGCACCCGCACCCGTAATAGTACCACCTGTACCGACACCAGCAACAAATGCATCTAATTTTAAACCTTCAAATGCTTCTACAATTTCTGGACCAGTTGTTAAACGGTGAACAACCGCATTGGCTGGGTTCGTGAATTGTTGTGGCAAGAAGTAGCCATGCTCAGCAGATAATTCCTCCGCTTTAGAAATTGCACCTTTCATACCTGCTGGTCCAGGTGTTAATACAAGCTCTGCACCATATGCACGTAATAAGTTACGACGCTCTAAGCTCATTGTTTCTGGCATTACCAAAATCGCTTTATAACCTTTAGCGGCAGCAATCATCGCAAGACCAATACCTGTGTTACCAGAAGTCGGTTCAATAATTGTACCACCTAGCTTTAATGTACCATCTTTTTCAGCCGCTTCAATCATCGCTAAAGCTAAACGGTCTTTCACTGAGCTACCAGGGTTAAAATATTCTAATTTTACATAAACAGTACCTTCGTTTTCACCTGTTGCATGATTTAATTTAACAATTGGCGTTTTACCAACTAATTCAGCTACTGAGTTTGCTAATCTACTCATTTATCAATCCACTCCTAATCCCTACTAATTTTATAGGTTTTACTTATTTTTGATTTTATCAATTTTTCCATTCGATTGTCAATAAATATAACTTATATTTTCAGAATATTTATTACAACCGATCCAAATTAAATTTCGCCCTGGCGTAATTACGTCAAAAGTTTTTTGGGCAAATGAAGGAAAACAAAAATCTGCTCAATATCCTGGGGCAGCCATTACTCTGTTGACGCTAAACGTCTGCAGGGGTTTCCCTGGCTCACTTTTCCCGCAGATATCTCGCAGATTCTTTAACTTCTTTCAGCAATTATTTTTATGTAGCGAAAGCGAAGTGACAGATACAGAAGTCTCCCACCTCTATAGATGGTGAGCTGAAATAGAGGAACTCAGTCTAAGAACGCCACGTCCTGTGGCAACGACTGAGTGACCAACATCGTGCTGTGTTGTTGCTGTCGCTACGCTTTCGCACAAAAAACATCTGTTGCTGCCGCTACGTTAGCACTGCGCTTTCGCACAAAAAACATCTGTTGCTGACGCTGCGTTAGCACTACGCTTTCGCACAAAAAACATCTGCAGGCCTAAGCACAAAGCCGATTCCGGACGAGATTATGCCTAGGCATAATCGATACTCATTTCAGAGCAATCTGTTATTTACCTTTTTTCGCTTCACCGTAATACCAAGTTGCATTAAATTCAGACCAAAACGTTTCCGGTGTAACATGTTGTGGCAGTTGCTCTAACGCAAGCTCACGTTCAATATGTTCTTTCACATCGTCATATGTAAAGGATTGTCCTTCTGTTATCTCTTGAACTTGTACAATTCCGTAATGACCGTTAGCAAGCTTAAACGCTTTACTGACCTCACCTGCTTTTAAAGCCTTCACTGCTTTTAAAATGGCTGGATCGACATTTTCCTGTTTTTCTGTGAGGAAACCAATATCTCCGCCTAAGCTAGCTGACGCACTGTCTACTGAAATTTCACGTGCTAGCACCGAAAAATCAGAGGGATCTTTTATTTCCTTTGATGCTTCCTCAGCAGCTTTTTTCGAATCCACTTCTATAAAATTCGTACGATAGCTTGTTTTCGTATTGTACAGTGCCTGATTTTCCTCATAATATTTTTCAATACTGTCTTCTTTTATAACCATATCTTTTGTCAGTACTTTATCCAAAATAAGCTGTGAGCGGATTTTTTGTCGCAGTTGCTCTGATGAAAGGTTTTGCATGGCAGTATCAAATTTATCTTGAGCAGAACGCATTAAGGCTAATTCTAAATCAATCTCCTTATCCGTTACTTGTATTTTAAACTTTTCAGCTGCCTTTTCCATCACAGATTCATTCACTAAATTTTGTAGCGTCTCTTTACCATAGCGTTCTTCCATGGCAACCATCCACTCTTGACGCGTAATAATATCCCCGTCAACGGCAGCGACTTGCTCGTCGCTACCAATTTCCTGGTCTTTATTAGGAATTAACCAAGTAATAAACCATAAAATATTTCCTAATAATAAGATTGCAATAACTGTTAAAGCAGGTTTTGTCTTCAGACGACGTTGCAATAAGGGCGTTTGGTTGGGTGTTGCAGAGGATAAAGGTCGTCGATTACGCGTTGAGCTCATCGATGAATCCTTCTAACTCTTCTTTTGAGAAGTGGTATGTTTCTAAACAGAAGTGACATTGTGCTTCCGCTTCGCCATCCTCTTCAATCATTTCTCGAATCTCCTGTATCCCTAACCCTAAAATCGCTGCACCAAATCGCTCTTTTGAACATTGACATTTAAATTCTACCGGCATGGAATCTAAAATTTGTAGATGGCCTTTTCCTAATACAGCTTCTAAAATTTGCTCAGGTGTAAAACCTTTTTCAATCATTTTTGAAACAGGCTCTATAGTAGCAAGATGTTGCTCAATTTCATTGATTGTCTCTTCCTCACACCCTGGCATTAATTGAAGGATAAAGCCACCAGCTGCAAGAATTGTGTTATCAGGATTTACTAAAACCCCTAATCCAACTGATGAAGGCACTTGCTCCGATGTAGCGAAATAGTAAGTAAAGTCCTCAGCAATTTCACCTGATACAATTGGCGTTTGTCCAGAGAACATGTCTCTCAGGCCAAGATCTTTTACGATTGTTAATGAACCCTCTGTTCCAACACCCGCTCGAACATCAAGCTTACCGTGCTCATTTAAATCGAAATGAACGTGAGGATTTGTTACAAAGCCACGTACTTCACCGTGCGCATTACTGTCAATTACCATTGGACCGATTGGACCGTTACCCTCAATTTTAACAGTTATTTTTTCCTCACCTTTTAACATGGCACCCATCATCACCGCAGCAGTCATAGAACGACCAAGGGCTGCCGACACAACAGGCCATGTATTATGACGACGTTGTGCTTCTCCTACAGTTGTTGTTGTACAAGCTGCAAAAACGCGAACCTGTCCATTGAACCCTAAACCTCGTACTAAATAGTCTTTCATAAATGAAATGTCCCTCATTTCTTATTGATTGCGTTTATATAGCTTATATAAGCCTTTTAATGTTAAAAACGGATCGACTACATCAATAGTTTGCGTCTCCCCAGCAATTAAATTTGCTAATCCTCCAGTAGCAATTACTAAAGGCTCTTCCTTACTTTGTGCTTTCATGCGGTTAACAATTCCCTCAACTTGCCCAACGAAGCCATAAAAAATCCCGGCTTGCATCGCAGATACCGTTGTCTTTCCAACAATATGTGTTGAGCGCAATATTTCAATACGTGGCAATCTTGCTGCCTGTGTATAGAGCGCCTCCGTTGAAATCGAAATACCTGGAGCGATAGCACCGCCCATATAATCGCCCTTTTCGTTTAAGTAACAATATGTTGTGGCAGTACCAAAATCAACAATAATCAATGGTGCTTTATAAACATCAAGAGCTGCAATAGCGTTCACTATGCGGTCTGAGCCAACTTCACGTGGGTTTTCATATTTAATATTCAATCCTGTTTTCACACCTGGTCCTACAACGAGCGGTTTTTTACGAAAATACTTTTGACACATCGCTTCTAACGAAAACATTATTGGTGGGACAACAGAGGATATAATAATACCTGTAATCTGTTCAAATGAAATACCTGCATGATTAAAGAAAGATAATACTTGCATTGCGTATTCATCTTCTGTTTTATGAAGGTCTGTCACCATACGCCAATGGAAGGCCAATTGATCGTTTTCATCATAGACACCTAATACGATATTCGAATTTCCTGCATCTAAAACTAAAATCATGGTTGATGCCTCCTATTTATTGCCCCTCATCGTCATTGTACCTGTCATTATGCGATTGATACAACTAAAACAATGCATACTCATGCACAAAAAATAAAGATCAATTATCCCCCGGCATAATTGCGTCCGGAATGGGATTTGCGCTTACACAAAGAAGTTAAAACACTTTAGAAAATGATACCACATTTTTATTACTATGAAATAGCATACATGCTCACTGTAAAAAGGAGAAACCCTAGTTGTTAGGTAGCTCCTTTCAAATTAAATCTAATACTAAAAAGTGCAGTTGATTTCCGTTCCAGGCTACTCGCTTTCCTGTGGGCGAGCGACGAGCCGCTTCCTCCGCTCCGTGCAGGGTCTCGCCTGTCTCGCTTTCCTACGGGAGTCGAGTAGCCTTCCACTCCAATCAGCAATAGTATAGAACTTTTATAAAATTTATGCATTTGTTGTTGCTGTCGCTTCGCTTTCGCACAGACTAAACCCTTTTGTTGCTGTCGCTTCGCTTTCGCACAGACTAAACCCTTTTGCTATAAAACTACATGTCTAAGGATACTTGCTATGTGAATCAATTGATTTACTTTGTTAAAACGTATGTCATGTGATTTGGTTGATTGGAGTGGAGGCTGGGCGACTCCTTGGGGATTAGCGTCACAGATGAGACCCTGGAGCGAGCAACGCGAGTGAAGCGGCTCATCGGACGCGCTCAGTCGGAACGGAAATCAACCCCTCGATTTGCCGAAGATCCATATTAAAAAAAAGGAGCCACCATCATATTAGGTAGCTCCTTACATTTTATTTAAAATTAAATTTTTCTGGGTCTGGTCCGCAACGTAGTCCATCATTTAGTGTATCTAACTGAGCCATTTCTTCTTCTGTTAATACAAAGTCAAAGACCGTTAGATTTTCCGTCATACGCGCAGGAGTCATTGTTTTTGGAATAGTGACTACACCATGCTGCACATCATAGCGTAAGACGATTTGTGCTGGCGTTTTGCCATATTTAGAAGCTAGCTGCTGAATCAATGATTCTTCCAACAAAGAACCATTCATTAGTGGTGACCATGCTTCTACCTGTATTCCTTTTCCCTTACAATAGTCACGTACTTCCTCTTGAGTTAAGTGCGGATGGAATTCAATTTGATTAATAACAGGAACAACTGATGTTTCCTTTAATAAATTTTCTAAATGGTGCACATGGAAATTACTAACGCCAATTGAGCGTACACGGCCATCTTGATAGATTTTTTCAAGCGCTTTATAAACATCAACATAATTTGTGTCTATACCTGGCCAGTGAACTAAATATAAATCTAAATAGTCTAGCCCTAACTTCTCTAAACTACTATCATAAGCTGCAAGTGTTTCTTCATAGGAAAGTCCATCATTCCAAACCTTTGATGTTACGAATAATTCTTCACGTGTTACTAAGCCCTCGTCAATTGCTGCACGAATTCCTCGTCCAACACTTTCTTCATTGCGATACACTTGGGCTGTATCAATGCTACGGTAACCTTTTGCAATAGCTGTTTTAACCGCCTCAGCCAAGTCATTCCCTTCAGGCACTCGAAAGACGCCATAGCCGATTAACGGCATCTCTAAACCATTATTCAATGTTACATTTCCCACGTTACAACACTCCTATCTATTTTGGTCCTAAAAAATTAAGAACCTATATACGCAGCTGCGTAATATAGATTCTATCGTAATACCTATTACAGAAAAAAGGCAAAGAAAAAGACTGCTTACTAAAATCGTAAACAGTCTTTCTCATATTAATCACGCTTTTCATCGATACCTTTTGGTGTATCATTCGATTCTCTACCTTCTTTAGGTAAATCAGCTGTTGTTGGATCCGGCTCATTGCTAAGCAATTCTTTTTGAACAGCCTGTTCACCAACTACATCCAATATTGGTTGAGCTTCAGCTTTAGGAGCTTCCACAACCGGTTCTACCTCTGGTTCCGGTAAGACACCGTGATCACGTAAGTGCTCGATTTCTTGCGCATTCAATGTTTCTTTTTGCATTAATGTGTTTGCAATTAAATCAAGTAAATGACGTTTTTCAGTTAGGATTCGTTTAGTACGCTCATATTGCGAATCGATAATTTTTTGCATTTCCTTATCAATTTCATAAGCGACTGAATCAGAGTAGTTTTGATCTGAATTAAAGTCACGACCAAGGAATACATTCCCACCCTGACTTGAACCAAACTGCATTGCACCAAGATTTTCACTCATACCATATTCAGTAACCATGGCACGCGCAATACTTGTTACCTTTTGGAAGTCGTTATGTGCCCCAGTTGATACTTCGCCAAGTACGATTTCCTCTGCCACACGACCACCAAGAAGTCCCGCAATACGGTCTAATAGTTCTTGTTTTGTTGTGAAGAAACGTTCTTCTTTCGGTAGCATAATCGCGTAACCTCCAGCTTGACCACGAGGAACGATTGTTACTTTGTGTACTGTATCTGCTTCATCTAGCTCTAAACCAACAACTACGTGTCCGGCTTCATGGAAGGATACAAGTTTCTTCTCTTTCGCTGAGTAAACGCGGCTAGCTTTTGCTGGACCTGCAATTACTCGGTCAGATGCCTCATCGATATCTGCCATATTAATTGTACGTTTACTTTTACGAGCCGCTACAAGTGCAGCTTCATTTAACAAGTTCTCTAAATCGGCACCTGAGAAACCTGGTGTACGTTGTGCAACAGCTGCTAAATCTACTGTATCTGCTAAAGGCTTGTTGCGAGCATGTACTTTTAGAATCGCTTCACGACCTTTTACATCAGGATGTCCTACTGTAATTTGACGGTCAAATCGACCAGGACGTAATAACGCTTTATCTAAAATATCTGGGCGGTTTGTTGCAGCGATAATAATAATACCTTCGTTTGCCCCGAAACCATCCATTTCAACTAACAATTGGTTCAATGTTTGTTCACGCTCGTCATGGCCACCACCAAGACCTGCGCCACGTTGACGACCTACTGCATCAATCTCATCGATAAAGATGATACAAGGTGCATTTTTCTTTGCATTTTCAAATAAGTCACGAACACGTGATGCACCGACACCGACGAACATTTCTACGAAGTCAGAACCTGAAATCGAGAAGAATGGTACGCCTGCTTCACCTGCGACTGCTCGTGCAAGTAATGTTTTACCTGTACCAGGAGGACCCACAAGTAAGATACCCTTTGGAATACGAGCACCAATTTCAGTAAATTTACGGTGATCTTTTAAGAAATCAACAACCTCTACAAGCTCTGCTTTCTCTTCATCAGCACCCGCTACATCTGTAAAACGAACTTTTTTCTTCTGATCGTCATAAAGTTTAGCTTTACTTTTACCAAAGCTCATCACTTTATTACCGCCACCTTGAGATTGACTCATTAGGAAGAAGAATAAGAAAATGATAATGATGAAAGGAATAATTCCTGTAAAGAACTGAATCCATCCACTTGTTTCTGGTGCTGTTAAATATTTAATATTACTATTCTTATCCTTAGCAGCCTCATCGATGCGGTCCATTAAAGATGGGTTATTGGTAGGGATGTTTGCAGTAAAGCTTTCTCCTTTTTCATATCCCTTCAATGTACCTTCAACGACGTATACTGATTTATCAGGTTGAATTGTAGCACTTGTTATTTCATTCTTATCTAGAGCTTCTATAAACTCGGGATAAGTTAACTCTTTCGTTGGTGAAGTTCCACCATTGAAAGTACCAAAAATACCGATAATCACTAAGAAAATCAGTAAATAGAATATGGTATATCGAAATATTCGATTCATCTCCAGCCTCCTCATTACAACAGAAAAATTATAAGTAAAATCTTAACATATCATGATTTCATCATACAACGAAAAGCCCTACATAAAAAAAGTTTCGTGCGATTTTTGTCGAAATCGAAACATATTTATGCATTTATTTACTATGTTCCAGCGTTTGTATCCGTTACTTCAGAACAATTTGCCTAGATTTTTTTGATTTATGATCGATTACGCCTCGGCATAATTGCGTCTGGAGGTTGTAGTCCAACAAATGTCTTTTGTGCGAAAGCGAAGCGGCAACAACAACAGATGTTGGCCACTCAGGCGTTTTCACAGGATGTGAAGTTCTTAGCCTAAGTTCCCCAATTTCAACGAGTGCTTGAACACCCGCTGAAGAAGTTAAAAAAAACATCTATGACCTACACTGGAGGCTCTTACTCTTCATAGCTGGTGTTCTTTCGTTGACTTCTTACTTGTTAGAAAGAATAAACTTCCGGCTTTAAAATGCCAATGTATGGTAAATTACGGTATTTCTCTGCGTAGTCTAAACCATACCCTACAACAAAACCGTCCGGTACTTCAAAACCAACATAATCAGCTGCTAAGTTTACTTTACGACCTGATGGTTTATCTAACAATGTAACGATTTTGATGGACTTTGCTTTACGGTATTTAAATAAGTCTACTAAATAGCTTAACGTTAAGCCACTATCAATGATATCCTCGATGATTAATACGTCACGCCCCTCAACGCTTGTATTTAAATCCTTTAGAATCTTTACTTCACCAGATGAAACTGTAGCATTGCCATAGCTAGAAACATCCATAAAATCTAGCTCAATGAAAGAATCGAAACGTTTCATTAAGTCTGTCATAAAAGGCATCGCTCCTTTTAAAACACCAACAGCTAACGGGAATGAATCTTTGTATTCCTCTGTCAATTGTCCTCCTAATTCAGCGATTCTTTCTTGCAATTGTTCTTCTGTAATCATAACTTTTTCGATGTCTTTTTGTAACATATCGATTCCTCCTCGGGTGTATAAAAAAATGTTCAACCATTTGCGGTGAAATTTTACAAAGACCTTAGTCTACGATGAGCACTGTATCATCGTTTGGTTGCGGAGAGGTTGAAAACAACATTCCCATACGCGCACCAATTACCGCTACGACCTCTTCAGATTGAGAAATCAGTACCGGCCAGCTATTCCGCTCATTTAAAGGAATCTTTTCATCTATAAAAAGGCGAGATAAGCGTTTTGGCTGATCCATTCCTTTTAACAGTATTCTATCCCCGTCCTTACGCGCCCTAACATAGAGTGGAAGTTTGAGTTTGCTAGCGTTAAAATAAAAAAGTTGTGCAGTATCCGTCAGCATTTCAGACGATAAATCAGGCAACTCGACTACGCATAAACGTTCACCATTTGTCAGCGTTGTCCACCCATTAGCAGTCGAAACAATTTTTTTCTCAGGAGAAGCTTGACCTTCTAATGGTTCTTTCTTCTGAATCGTTAATTTTCCGTAACGGCGAACTGCTATAAAATCTTCTGGTAAGTGAACTTCAGCATACCCAGCTGTCGTATCACAAAGCTTTGAAATTGAAGTCAATAAAGCATAACTTTGTATCGTATTTGAATCTTTGTAAAGATAGTTTAATAGTATTAAAATGAGCCTCCTTTGTAAAGCAAGTGGTACCAATTGAAGAGCCTTAATTTCCATGCTATATGTATTTCCGTCAATTCTTTCTACTGTTCTAGAAAATACATCCTCCGCTAATGTCATTAAATAGGCATCATCTTCTTGCAATTGTTTAGTAAAATGGGTTACTTGCTCTGTTACTCGTGGATTTTCTGCCTCCAACAAAGGCACCACATGATGTCTAAAACGATTGCGTACATAGGTGTCCTTAGCATTGCTAGCGTCTTCCCTATAATCTAAACCTTGCTTAAGTAAATATTCCCTTATTTCGGACTTTGTAACCGTTAAAAACGGACGAATTAATGTTTTTCCTTCAAAAATACGTTTTGAACGTATACCTTGCATACCATTTATCGTTGCATTTTTTGTCAGGGCCATTAATACTGACTCCAGTTGGTCGTCCGCATGATGTGCAGTTACAAGCTTGCTAGCATTTGTTTTTCCCATGACCTCTTTAAAATATTGATACCGCTCTCTACGACAAATAAGCTGTGTATTCCCATTTTCTGAAGCTATAATCTCTGGTATTGGAATTGCCTTTGCATATAAGTATACACCATTCTCATCACAATATTTTTGGACAAACGCTCTGTCCTCAGCAGATGCCTCTCCTCTTAGCATATGATCAACATGTACGGCTCCAATCGTAATTCCCCACTGCTCTTTTGTTTTGACAAAATAATGGAGCAAAGCCATTGAATCCACTCCACCCGAAACGGCGATGAGAAGATGATCGTCTTGCTGTAATAATTGCTCTTCTTCGATAAATTTTTTGACCTTTAATTCAAGTGACAAACGCTTCTCCTCCCCTTTTCGTTCTCTTTTATGATGAATTGCTCATAGAGTGTTGAACTGGCCTAAACACAGCCCATGTAGGTACAACATGTGTAACCTCTAACATCAATACAGTGCAATCGTCTTCAATGGCATAGTAAGATTGGAAGGATTGCATAATCGTTGTTAGTTTTTCCTGGATGGTTTTAGTAGTTCCTGCTACTTGCTGCGCATACGCTAAAAATACCTCTTCTTGCTCGTCCCAATCATCAACACTTGAAAATAATCCATCAGAGTGCATCAAAATCACATCGCCAGCTTTAAGCTTTCTTTTTTCAGCCTCGACTGCTGAAATGGATAAAAAACCTACAGGCGCTGCATTACTTTCAACCTTCAGCACCTCTTTCCCACGTAAAATGTACGTAGACATTCCCCCAGCCTTCCACGACCATAAATCACCGTGTTGTAAATCGACAAGTGCAAAATCAAGCGTTGCATACATATCATCTTGTTGCTTTAAGGACATGACATAATGCAACGTATGCATCGCAGTCTCTGGGTTCATATTGTAATTTAAACATTCTCGCATTAAATGTATTAACTTTCTACTCTCATGCTGTGCTTCTTTACTCTGACCCATACCATCTGACAATAAAATTGCAAATAGTCCTGGATGTAATTGAAATAAAGCATGGGAATCACCGGAATATAAGGTCGCTTCTTTAGACATGCTATATATATCATACTCTACTTCAAAGCTAATAGCTGATCTAAAGCTTACTTGAATGTGACGAAACGGTATATCACTTGCTACTACTTTTTCAATTTCAAATGGTTCTTCAAAAATATCATATAAAATGGGCAATATCATCCGTTCAGCTAATGATGTGTCTTCCTCCCAATTGACTCGTGCTGGTGCTAAAGCACAGACAATTTTTCGTGCTCCAGGCTTATTACTAAGCACATCTAGTTGAAAACATTCAATATGAGCATCTTTTAATCGTTGAGTAATGTCCTTCTCCACACTAACGAATGAAATAGTCTCTTCTTTCATCTCCGCTATTAACTGATTTAGATGATTGCTCATATCACGTAGCTGAAGCGCAATCATTTTCTTACCATGAAAATACTGACCATTAATGCGCTCTCTGTACAGCTCTGTTTCTAATTCTTCGAAAATTTTCGTTGATTTCACACATTTATAGCGTATTTGTTCTTCGACACGATGAATACCAGAATCCTTTCCAACGCCTTTCATATGAAACCAGTCTGTCATGAGCTTATCCATTCCGTTATTTTGCGCTCCCCAACAGCGATCATAGCGGAAACAACTTAAGCATGTATTCATCGGTGACACTTCCTTCGCCGCTTCTAATGGGGCGGTCATAAAACGCTCAAACACAAGCTCCTTCATAAACTGTACAAAATGCTGAAAATGTTCTAATTTAAACGTAACATGCTCTGTTAACCAATTTTGACGGGCTAGTAAGATCTCCTCACGCTGTGGAAACAGCTTGTCCCGCACCTTTTCGGTATATTTATTCGGGATGGTTAGAAAAACGATACTCCCAACAGCAATCGATGTAAAATAAACGCTATCTAACGGCAATGTTGCATCGTAAAATAAAAAAAACACACTTGGCAAGATGCTGCCAATTGCTACACCGAATCTTCCAACACGAGCCCCCATCCCGGCACACAATCCTGTTAAGGTGGCTACAGACAGCATACCCGTAAATGAAAGTTTTGCAACACCAATGAGAGTCCCGAGCACGGCTCCTATAACCGTCGCTAATGGTACACTTCCTACTAACGCACCGAAGCAAATGAATAGCTGCAATAAAAAAATGGGGAGTGAAAAATAACTAACAACTATCGCTTGCATCCCTGTAAGCATAGCAGCAAATACAACTAAACCAGAGCCTAACTTCTCATAAGTCCAATGACTCGTAAACCATTCATGAGAATTGACAAACAGCACTTGCATAAACAGCGTCATAATAAGAGCTAAAGCCGCTTCACAGCCTACATAAAATTGCACAAGCACCGGAGGTAAACCTTGATACATAACTCCCTGCCACATTATCTGCACAAGCAGTACCGCTAAAGATACTGCTATACTTTGTGGTAGCTGCCAATAACGGAAGCGCATAATACATTCATACATGACAATCTGCAATGCTAAAATGAAGACTTGTCCAAGACCAAGGAAAAAACAGCCTATCAAACCACCGAACAGAACATATTTGGCATATTCCTTATACTTCGTTCGAATAATTGCCCAAAAAGGTACTGAGAAAGGTACGGCCGCTTCAAATACAACAGACTGAGCTAAAAAGAAGGATGTTAAAAAAAATAAAGATCCTATTAACAACTGCCTTTTTTTCACTCCTAATTTCTGTTCGCCTACATTTGCCGTGTTATACCATTCAATACTCGTCATTTCACTATCCCCTTTCCGCACTTTTGGAGCTATTATAAGAAATTATGTATGGAAAGATTGTCTGACGGTGACAGAAAAAAATATAAACATTTCGACGAATACATATGCATAAATACGAGAAATGGCAACAATTTCTACTAAAATGATAAGCTGTACAAAGTTAGAACCATCTCTTTCTGTATAATTTGTTTAAAAATTACGAAAATTACACAACTCAGTTCCAGTATTGTCACTTAAAATACGTTACAAAATCTATGCCATAGAGGTTTAGTACATATTTAACCTTACTTTTTCAATGATCGATGCTCCCTATTTCTTCAAAATACTATAGCTAGTAGTTCGCTGATACTTTTCTACTTAAGAACAAAAGATTTGATAATTCCCCATCAAAAGGTTCATCCCCAAAGGTTGTGGATGACATTTGTTAAACGCATTCTATTTATCTTAATTCAGTACAAGACTACTTCTATAACTGGCCGCTTTGCTTTCGCCACACAAAACATTCGCTGAAAAAAGTTAAATAATTTATAAAACCATATATTTTTATTAATTTTTTTAAAAAAACTTCTTGACGATAGTTACAAAGGCATGTATTATATAACTTGTTGCTTAGCAAAATGCGGAAGTAGTTCAGTGGTAGAACACCACCTTGCCAAGGTGGGGGTCGCGAGTTCGAACCTCGTCTTCCGCTCCATAATCTTAATGGCGGCCTAGCTCAGCTGGCTAGAGCGTACGGTTCATACCCGTAAGGTCGGGGGTTCGATCCCCTCGGCCGCCACCATAGTAGGCCCCTTGGTCAAGTGGTTAAGACACCGCCCTTTCACGGCGGTAACACGGGTTCGAATCCCGTAGGGGTCATCTCAAATAGGCGTCTCAGAATAATTTCTGAGGCGCCTATTTTTTTGCAGGTTAATAGTACCTTTTAAGCTTTAAAGTTGAATACTAGAAATATCACATTTATTTTTTACTATCTGAGACTCGCACAGACAAAACCCCGTTGTTGCTGTCGCTTCGCTTTCGCACAGACAAAACCCCGTTGTTGCTGTCGCTTCGCTTTCGCACAGACAAAACCCCGTTGTTGCTGTCGCTTCGCTTTCGCACAGACAAAACCCYGTTGTTGCTGTCGCTTCGCTTTCGCACATAAAAACATTTGTTGCACCTAGACGGCTCATCAGGAAGCGCACAGTCCAAGTTATGGTGATGAGCTTAAAAATATGGCATACTAATAATGATAAAAAAGCGTGTAAACTAGGAGGTTTATTTCCTTTGGGTTCATTAACTAAAGCCGCTTTAATTTGCGGAAGTGGCTCTATGATTATTCTCGTATCCATTCTTATTAATTTACCATTTGCCGTACAAATATTTTTACTTCTCACAGGATTAGCGGTTAGTGTTTACGGTGTATTTTTACTTGTCAAAATGGTTGTTAATCCAGCTGAAAAGTCTTCAGAAACAATAGTAGAACAAGCACCCGCGCAAGCTCCTAAAAAGAAGAAAAGACCAACATCCACGTTGTAGGACGACACGTAGATCCTACTAGAAAAGTTATTATGACTTATAAAAAAAGGGATTAGCTTTATTAAAAAGCTAATCCCAACTCTATTTAACACACTTTTTCTACGATTAAAACAGTCAGCAAACTACCCTCTTCTAGCTCCGCGACCACCGCGTTTAGATTCTGTAGCACGTTTAAGTGTTGCTAGGCGTTCATCACTATCTTTTAAGAAACGTGCCATTTTTTGCTCAAAATTCTCTTTTGGCTGATGACGATCGTTGCGATCATTAGAACGATTATCGCGACGTGGACGTGCTGGACGCTCTGGTCTCTCTGCTTGAGGCTTTGCTTTACGGATTGAAAGACCGATCTTTCCGTCCGCTTCAACATTCATCACTTTTACTTCAACTTCATCTCCAACTTTTAGATGCTCATTGATATCTTTTACATAATTGTCAGCAACTTCACTGATGTGTACTAAGCCTGTTTTGCCGTCTGGCAGCTCAACGAATGCTCCAAAATTTGTGATTCCTGTTACTTTACCTTGTACCTTGCTGCCTACTTCAATTGACATAAAAAAAATGCTCCTCCTTAAAAATTAAGCGACTCATTTGAGTCATGTAATCAATTTAATCAAACTTTTTACTGCAATAAGTTTCTCTTTTCATTATATATAACAATAAAAGAGTGTCAACAATACATAGCTTTTCAGTCTTCTTTTTTACCTTTCTTTTCTGATACGCTGTCTTTTTTATCTTTTTTCTCCAGTATATCGCTTTTTTTATCTTTTTCGTCCGGTATAATGAAAATTATTTCACCTTCTTCGGATAAAAAATACTCTTTGCGTAATAGCTTTGCGATATACTCATCATCCTCTAGCTGTTTAATTTTAAGATTTAACGACTCTCGCTCATCTTTCAATTCAGAAAGACGCTCCTTCGCTTCAACCTTTTTCTCCTCTTTTACAGCTAGCGTTTCACTTTGATTCCAAAGTACATTTAAGAGAAAGGCAATAATGACGACTGGTACAATCGCAAAAAAGGTAATACGGCGCATTTTCCGTTTTCGCGCTTGAATTTTACGATTTATAGCTTTATCCGTGTTACGGACATAGTCATTATCAAGTTTAGTATAGTTTTGTTGGTCATCATTTGATGAACGACGTTTAGGCATGCCCGCACCTCCGAAAATTATTGTTGTCTTTTATTATACTTGATAAATCGAACTTTTTTAAAAAAAGTGTTGGACAAATACGAATAAATTTTGACAAAAGGTCTTAAAAGAAACGCTCCAATACTTATTAAGAGGTTAAAAATTTGTCGAATGATAGCACTTATTAATCGTATGATGAACCACAGGGGTCTCCAAGTTATATTCACCAAAACCCTTGCGACGAAACGTAAAAAAGTTTGAAAAAACGTTTGATACAAAAAAATTCCGGCTATTTGCGCTAGCGGGTCATAAGCCCGCCAAGCGCCATCTTTTAGCCAAAATAATAAATAGTATGTCAGGCCACCGAGCAGAATCCAGGTAAGTAATTCAAATACCATCATCCATCTTCGAAGGCTTGACCTTTTTGGAGTTGAAAAAACAATGAGCCTTACACTATCAATAATGAACCCGACTGCTATACCGCTCAAAACCATGACTAATAGCTGAACAAATTGTTCACTAACAATCATCCAAACAATTTATGAAGGAAACCTTTCGAGAAGCCACTTTCCTCCTCGTCGTACTGCAAAGTTTTTACAGTTCCTTCAAGTGTCAATAACCCTTTGTCAACATCTAAATGAACGATATGCAGTTCTTCTCCACGGATTAACAAATGCCCTTGGGACGTCTTGATAAAAAACTCTTCCTGATCAAAGCGTTCAATCGATTTTACAGAAGTCATGTCCATTCTTTTACGATTACGAATCGTTAAAATATGTTCTCCAGATGGAATTGTGTAACGGTTACTTTCTTGATGTAGCGTCATTTTTTTCCTCCTTTAGTCGTCCTAGCTTCTGTTCACTTTATGCGGACAACCTTCAAAGCATGACAACTTTATTAAAGTTGCTAACTTTTATCTTCATTCAGTAGATGATACCCATCCCTGAGGTGACAGAATGAATGCTCTTCAGTGGATGTCCAAACACCTACTGAAATAGAGGAACTCAGTCTAAGAACGCCACGTCCTGTGGCAACGACTGAATGACACTAAGATACCGTTACATTTCATCAGTCCTCGTCATCAATAAATTCAGGTTCTATTTTTTCAAGACGCTCTTCCTTCAAAATAGTAAACATTTTTGCGGCATCTTCTTTTTTCACCGTATCACGTAATTCCTCTACACGCGCTGTCACAATTTTTTGTCCAAAACGAATAGCTAGCTCATCGCCAGCTTTAACAGCACTACTAGCTTTCGCGACCTTATCATTGATCGTAATACGACCTTGGTCTGCTACTTCCTTCGCTAATGTACGGCGTTTAATTAAACGTGATACCTTTAAAAATTTATCTAATCGCATATTTTTACTCCTTTTCTAGCTGCTTCGCTTCATTCCAGAAAGCATCTAATTGTTCTAATGTATAATCAGAAAATGGCTTTCCACTTTCCTTTACCTTTGCTTCCACATAACCAAAGCGTCTCGCAAACTTCTCATTCGCATGTAACATAGCCTCTTCTGGAGATAGTTTGTAGAAACGCGCTAAATTCACAAGTGTGAACAAGACATCTCCAAATTCATCAAGACGTGACGCATTTGTACCTTTCGTCACCTCATTACGAAATTCCTGCCATTCCTCTGCAAACTTGTCCCATGCGCCATCTACATCAGGCCAATCAAACCCTACCTTCGCAGCTCTTTTTTGATAATTATATGCTGTTTGTAGAGCAGAGGACGCCCGGTATTCCTCTTTTAATAGCGGTTTATCACTTATACCCTTTTCTTCCGCTTTTATAACTTCCCAATTTGCTACAACACCCTCAGCATCTTCAACCGATACATCTCCAAACACATGCGGGTGTCGACGAATCATTTTTTCACTTATTGAAGCTAATACATCTTCTAATGTAAAGTAACCTTGATCTTCTCCGATTTGTGCATGAAGGAACACTTGTAACAGTACATCTCCAAGCTCCTCAATCATCGCAAAGTCATCCTCTGCATCTACTGCTGCCAAATATTCGTGTGCTTCTTCTAGTAAATATTTTTTCAATGACTCATGTGTTTGCTTTTGATCCCACGGACAGCCATTCGGACCTCGTAAAACAGCAATAATTTGACGGAAAGTTGTCCAGTCTCGTAAAGCGTCCTCTTGTGATTTCACAGGCGGCACATATACCGTTGTTAAATTGTCCACCTCAACGCTTTGGTCGAGCTCATAAAGTGGTACTGTCACTAATTTCTCCTGTGAAGAGCCCGCTGCTGTAACGACTGTAACAGGGTATTCGTCATCGTATTTCTCCATTAACGTTAGCTTTACTTCTGATGCACTAAACGTATCATATACTTGGGCTATTAAAATATGTTGACGCATGTTAATGTCATGCATAGAAAAGCTAGTGCCATCCAGTAGTTGAAAACCCTCAATTGGGTCGATTTTTAACGCGCCAAAAATTGGATCTAAGAAACTTTGTCCACCTTCAATGACTAGTTTTACTTTTCCCTCATCCGCAGCGGCAATAAGCAATTGTACAGTCTGCTCCGCGACAAGTGGATGCCCCGGTACAGCGTACATGACATCTTCATTTGCTGTAGCAGCCACAAGCCTTTCTGCAATTTCCTCATATACAGGCTGGAACGTATTATGTTTTTCATAGACTGCGTCAAAGCTTTCAAATTGTAAGCCCTCAGCTGATAATTCTTCTAATACAGGATGGTCCACTGTACGAACATATAATTTTCTAGCCGCTTTTAGTTTTTTATAGACCCCCATTTGCAGCTGATTAAAATCACCTGCACCCAGACCAATAACTGTTAAAGTATTCAATCAATCCACCTACTTCTTTCGATTTAACCATAATTGATAAACTGCCATTTTGCGCCCAAACGGTAGTAAATACCACTCTTTTTCGACTAGGACTCGTAACTTAGCAATTATTGTGATCATTACAAACGCTCCTAGACATACGGCTGAAAAACCTGCTACCACAGCGACAAATCGAGGTGATAAAAATCGGTCTAACAACGGTGGTATAATCTGTAGCCAAACTAGCACTACAGCCGCCATACTAATTGATGCAATCCCAACTTTTTTGTAAAAATTGGCTGGCGCTAATTGAATAGCAGTCATTCTTTTCAAATAAAAAATAAGCATTAGAGCAGTAAACAAAAGACCTATATTATTAGCAATAGCCGCACCTAGTACACCAAATAAACTAATTGTCAGCATATTCAATATTATTTTTAGTATAAAACCTATAATCAAAAATAAAGCCGGCTTTTTTAATTTCCCAAAGCCTTGCAAAATAGCTGTAAATGTTAAAATAATCGACAATGGCACAATTTGTAATACATATACCATAAGTACTTCCGACAGTGTATCTGTTTTAAAGAGCATTGCATTAATATAAGGCATAACGAGTATTAAGCCTAGAGATGCTGCCCACCCAAATAATACAGACGCTTTATACGTTAGTTGAATAAACGGAATTGCACTACGGCCTTCCTGTTTTTTGGACATATGCGCAACAAGAGGCACAATAGCAAGTGAAAGTGAAGAAGCAATGACGACTCCAAGCTGTACCAATGGCTGCCCACGGTCATAAACGCCTTTTGTTGCCTTAGCTACCGTCTGATCCATTCCACTATCTATTAATAGCGAATAAATTGTAAAAGAATCAACTAACTGATAGCCAAGTAACAATAAACCACTCATGCTTACACTTAAACTTAGCAATGTTACCTCTTTAATAATGGGAAAACTTTCGATACGTTGCTGTTGTTTCTTATCTTTAAATAGACCAAAACGTTTTTTAAACATCCACGCAAGTAATACAAAGCCTACAATTTCACCAATAACTGTACCTATGATGGCCATTTGGCCAGCACTATATAGTGATTCTGTCGTCTTCATAATGATAAAAGTTCCTGCTAAAATGATAGCTACTCTCACAGCTTGTTCAAGGACTTGCGCATAAGCAATCGGCTCCATAATGCCTCTCGATTGGAAGCCACCCTTTAAAATAGCATGAACTGGCATGACAAGTACTATAAATGAACCCGTCCGTATTAAAGGTGCAAGCTGAGTATCGCCCATGAGCTGTGCGATTATTTCAGCACCACCAAATAAAGCAACAAAAAACAACAACGATAGCACTGTTAAATAACGAAAAACAATACGCATAATACCGCTTCGTTTCTGATTTCGCTCTAGCGGATCTATAATACAATCATTATCTGCAAGCATTTTTGAAATAGCTACTGCAAATCCACTAGATGTCCATACGACGAAAATAGATATAACTGGATACACCTGCTGATAAATATAAAATCCTTCATCACCAACAAGATTTTGAAAAGGCACACGATAAATTGCACTAAGAACCTTCACAATAAGAGCAGCAATTGTAAGTAAAGCCGCGCCCTTCATGTAGCTTTTCATGCCAAAACGTTCCGACATAAATTGCCCTCTTTCCTTCTTTAACAATGCCAATAGTATAGCATATCTCCAAAGTTTGACGCGCGCGGGTAGCACTACCGTAAAACTATGTACGAAAAAAAAAGTTATTGTACAGCCTAAAAAGGTCAGCGCAATAACTTTCAATTCTCATCAACCATTCATTTGTTTAGCTAAGAAGTTGGCAGCTGTTTCAGCAACTTTCACTTCAACTTCACCGATAAAATGTACTTTAGACAAAATGATAATGCAGCCGATCGGATCACCGTTTACCATAATAGGTGTTGCACAATAAGACTTTACTTGCTCATATTGTCCAGGAACAATCTCGATAGTTGTTTCCATTTTTTCTATTTTTGTTGAACGTTCGTCCATAAAACTTTCCGCAAAGGATGTAATACGACGATTAATATACTCTTTCTTACCAATCCCTGAGACAGCAATTACTTCATCTCGGTCGGTTACAAACGCAGGAGTACCTAACGTTTCATATAATGTTTCTACATATTCTCTTGCAAATTCTCCCAAATCATTAATTGGAGAATATTTCTTTAAAATAACTTCGCCTTCACGGTCTGTATAAATTTCTAGTGGGTCACCCTCACGAATACGTAACGTTCTACGAATTTCTTTTGGAATAACCACACGCCCTAAATCATCAATACGACGAACAATTCCTGTTGCCTTCATTCTTAATCCTCGCTTTCGCTACAATGAAATTTTTTCAATTTTAGTATGGTTTTTTATGAAGCAATCTATGCAAAAACTGAAGAAAAAGGATTTCACATCCAACAATATTTTCAAAAAGTCCTTTAAACCTAAGCAAATACTTCTAACATGTAGAATTTTCAACTTCAATCAACTTATATTAGATTAACCACAAAAACAATTTTTTATAAATAATTTATTAAAAAAATTTATTAAAAAATAATAATAATCTAAGCTATCCAATTGCGTCAATAAGGATAAAGAATGTTTATCACAAAGCAATTATCATAAAAGGCGATACTTTTACCCTTATTTTCCCTAGTATCTAGTTCCCGATCCTCAATTTGTGATGTTAATCTCTAAGGAGTCACACAGTCTACAGTCCAATCAACAAATGAAGATAAAGTGCCACAACATTCACAAAGATTTCCTTGTATTTTTGTTTTTCTACAGTAAAAAGCTGATCATTATCTCAGGGAGATAAGATCAGCTTTTCTTCTACTGTTATTTTTTGGCGTTAGCAATAATATGCATCATTTCTTCTAAAATTTCAAAGGGTTGATATTTCCCGCACTTTCGTTCATCAATCGTTAATTTCAATTGCATACCATCCATACCAAAACCGACAGCACGTTCAAATTTCATAGATTCTTCCACAATTTTACCGCCGTCAACCTGTCCTGTACCTTCTTCAGACAACAATATTGTGATAATTTTTTGCTTTTCTTTCACAGACAATACACCTGTACCTAAGCCCCATACTTTCATACGTGCAATTCGCAGTAAACGCTCTGTTTCAATTGGAAGATCACCGAAACGATCCTGTAATTCCTCCATGATTTCGCTGTACTCCTCTACTTGATCCATTGCTTTAATACGTTTATACATTTGAATTTTTTGATAGCCGTCAGGAATGTATACATCCGGAATATACGCATCAATACTCAATAAAATTTCAATATCAGGCTTCTCCTCTTTTTTCACACCTGTTTGGCGCTCAGCAATTGCCTCTTCCAACATTTGTGAATACAAGTCAAAACCGACAGAATCAATAAAGCCATGTTGCTGCGCTCCAAGCAGGTTACCAGCACCACGAATAGATAAATCACGCATAGCAATTTTAAATCCTGAACCTAACTCTGTAAATTCTTTAATCGCCTGTAATCTTTGCTCAGCTACATCTGTAAGAACTTTATCACGTTGATACATAAAGTAAGCATATGCCACCCTATTAGAACGCCCAACACGCCCACGCAATTGATAAAGCTGTGCTAAGCCCATTCGATCAGCATCATGAACAATCAATGTGTTAACGTTTGGTATATCCACGCCTGTCTCAATTATGGTTGTCGTTACAAGCACATCATAGTCACCTTCTAAAAAGGCTAATATGACAGATTCTAATTCTGATTCCGTCATTTTGCCATGCGCATGCCCAATACGCGCTTCTGGAACAAGCATTTGAATTTCATCAACCTTACGAGCCATATCTTCTACACGATTGTATAAGTAAAATACTTGCCCACCACGCGCCATTTCTCTCTCAATAGCTTCCCGCACTAATGCACCGCTATGCTCCATTACATATGTTTGCACAGGGAAACGGTTTGCTGGTGGCGTTTCAATTACCGATAAATCACGAACACCTACCATCGACATATGAAGCGTTCTTGGAATCGGAGTTGCCGTTAGGGTTAATACATCAACATTCGTCTTTAGCTGTTTAATTTTTTCCTTATGCGTTACACCAAAACGTTGCTCCTCATCAACAATCAGCAGTCCAAGGTCTTGGAATAGTAAATCTTTAGATAAAATTCGATGCGTTCCAACGACAATATCAATTTGCCCTTCTTTTAAACCCTTTAACGTCGCCGTTTGCTCTTTTTTGGTGCGGAAACGAGACAAGAGACCTACATTAATAGCAAAGTCTTGGAATCTCTCACGAATCGTTTCGTAATGTTGTTGCGCTAAAATCGTTGTCGGTACAAGGAAAGCAACCTGCTTGCCATCTTGAATTGCTTTAAATGCCGCACGAATCGCTACCTCTGTTTTACCATATCCTACGTCTCCGCATACAAGACGATCCATCGGACGCTCACGCTCCATATCACGTTTTACTTCGATAATTGAACGTAGCTGATCCTCTGTTTCTTCATAAGGGAAAGAAGCCTCAAAATTGCGCTGATCGTCGTTGTCAATCGCGAATGCATGGCCTTTCTCTGCTTCACGTTTCGCATACAGCTTAATTAAATCATCAGCAATATCTTGTACAGCAGAGGATACCTTTGCTTTAGCTTTTTTCCACTCTGCTCCACCTAATTTATGTAGCTTCGGTTCTCGGTCTTCAGATGCTACATATTTTTGGATTAAATCTATTTGCTCTACTGGAACATATAACTTATCATCTGCGCGGTATCGAATGTGTAAGTAATCCTTATGTGTACCATTTACCTCTAATGTTTCTAAGCCGATATATTTCCCAATACCGTGATGTACATGTACAACATAGTCGCCCGGTTTAATTTCTGTATAACTTTTAATACGTTCTGCGTTCGTCATTTTTTGAGGACGTGCTTTTTTCTTCGCCTGTTGTTTAAATAGCTCATCCTCTGTGACAACCACCAAGCGTTGTAGTGGTAATTCAAAGCCACTAGATAGTGAGCCGTCCACAATATAAATACCCGCTTCTGTCGGCTTACCAATTGTCGTATGAATATCATATTCCTCAAGCATTTGTTGTACACGTTTAACACGCTCTTTATCTCTCGCAACAATCAGTACTGTAAATTTACCAAGTAGCCAGCGTTCAACCTCACTTTGTAATAATGACATTTGACCATGAAATTGCTGCATTGGCTTGCAAGAAAAGTTCGTCGTCTTATTAAAGGATACACCTGCAAATGTCCTTGAAAATAATGAAAAATATAGTTTTTGCTGAGACAGCATTGCTAGAATTTCTTTCAAAGAGAATGCTGGCTTTACATCATGCACCATTTTTCCTTCTTCAATTAATGATAAAAACCATTCATCCTCTTCACGCTCCCAGGCATCCATAACCTCCTGAATACGTCCGAGCTCATCAAACAGCACAATGCCATCATGTACAAAATAATCTCCTAAATATGATGTTTTCTCATACAATAATGAACCATACTTATTTACGTAGTCTGGTAAATTTCCTTGCTGTAACAATTCAATATCATATTGAATATGCTGATACAGTAATTCCTTCGTCTCCTGCTTTTTGACTTTCTTTAAGCTCGTCGCTAATGCAGCTTCTAAACGGCCTGCTAATGTTATTCTTTCTTCTTTTGTCAAAATAACTTCTGATGCTGGTAGAATACGAACTTTCTGCAATTTATCAATAGAACGTTGGTCATCCGCAGAAAACGTTCGAATCGAGTCAACTTCCGTATCAAATAATTCAATACGAATCGGCACCTCTAAATATGGTGGATATATATCTAATATGCCCCCACGTAGCGCAAACTCTCCAGGTGTTGTCACCATCGAATTACGTACGTACCCCATCTCTACTAACGTTTGTAGCCATTCATCAATCTGAATATCTTCGCCTACTGCAATTTGTAAAAAATACTGTAGCCAATGCTCTTTAGGCTGCATTATTTTGCGTAAGCCCGCAACCGGTATCACATAAACAGCTTTTTCCCCTCTAGCTAGGCAATCAAGTGTTGCAATACGCTCAGCACGTAACTCTGGAGAGGCAACAGACAAATCAGCAGCAATAAACTCATCGGCAGGATAATAATGAACGTGCTCCTCACCTAAAAGTCCCGCTAGCTCGTCAACCATCTTTTGTGCCTGCAATAGATTAGGAGATACAATATAAATAGGTTTTTTTACATATTCAAATAACGCATCGACCATTAACGGGCGCGCGCTTCCTGTTAATCCTGTTATAAGCTGTGTTGCAGAATGACCGCTCTGAATCTCCTGTAAAAATGATGTGATATGTTTGTCCTGCATCACAAGCTGTCGTAAAACTTCCAATGTCAAAAGCTCCTTTCAGCGCATAATACTAATCGCCATGACTAGTAATCTAGTACTATAATATGCATCTTTATTGTATATTTATCAATTATGCCTCGGCATAATTGCGTCCGGAATCGGCTTTGTGCTTAGGCCTGCGTGAGGGCCGACACGATGTCGGTCATTTCGGTAATGCCACAGGACGTGGCGTTTTCACCGATGCAGGTCAGTTAGCCGTTATCGCATGGATGCGATGATTTTAGGCTAACATCCTTTAAGCACTCCTTTCCGATTCCGTGACATCCGCCGGAGGCTTTAGGCCAACAAATGTTTATTGCGCGAAAGCGTAGTGCTAACGCAGCGTCAGCAACGTGTTTTTGTCTGTGCGAAAGCGAAGCGACAGCAACAACACAGCACCGATGTTGGTCACTCAGGCGTTTTCACAGGATGTGAAGTTCTTAGCCTGAGTTCCTCTATTTCAGCGGATGTTTGGAACCCGCTGAAAAGTTACTTAAAACCGCATTCATCTCACCACCTATAAAGATGGGAGACTTCTGTACCTGTCGCTTCGCTTTCGGTACATAAAACATTTGTAACTGCCGTTTCACTTTCGTTACATAAAACATTTGTAACTGCCGTTTCACTTTCGTTACATAAAACATTTGCTGAAAAAGTTAAATGGAAAAAGCTTTGAACGCACGTGATGTGCGCCAAAGCATCCTTCCAATTATTGAATCCATTTATTGAGTGCGTGATAATCTGGATATTGTTTCAGCGAATCCTCACATTGCTCACAAATGCAGTGTACCGTCGTGTGACCATGCTGATCTTTTTCAACATAATCATCTGCTTCACCCAATTCGAAAATATGAAGTTTTCGAATTGTATCATCTGCATCAAATGGTAGTGTTCCTATTTCTACTTCACAATGCCGACATCGATAGCGAACTGACATCTCCAAATCATCCTCCTTTAAGCAACTTACTACTTAAAGTATAGACATTTCTAAAACAGATTATGCACTTCCAATTTTGCCTTAGCGCCATTTAGAATAGAGATAGTTTTTGCATTGTGTTTAAGACTATACTATATATTTAATTAGCTGAAGTCGCAGGAAAAAACATTTTAATCGTCATCCTAGACAACTTTAATATCCAAACTACGATTTAACCTATTGTTACCCGTTAAAGCGATTCATCACATCAAGAAATGGCTTTGAAAGAGATTCTTCTACAGCATTTACACTCTTTTCAATAGATTCGCCAACAATAGCTTGATCTTCTTTTGAAAATTTTGATAACACGTAATCCGCTACCTTCATGCCAGCTGGCGGGCGATTAACCCCAACACGTATACGATTAAATTCTTGAGTACCTAAATGCTGAATTAATGATTTAATACCATTATGTCCACCCGCACTTCCTTTTTGACGAAGGCGTAATTTCCCTGTTTCTAAATCTAAATCGTCATAAATAACAATTAAATCTTCCACATCAATATCAAAATAGTTCATAAGAGGCCCAACACATTCCCCCGATAAATTCATATATGTTAAAGGTTTAACAAGTAGAACCTTCCCTTCAGGACGATGTACCGTTGCATACATACCATTAAACTTTGAATTAGTTAAAGGTGTACCCCATTTTTCAGCTAATGCATCAATAACATCGAAGCCAATATTATGTCTTGTATGCTCATAAGGCTTACCCGGATTCCCTAAACCAACGATAATTTTCATAAGTACCCCTCTTCTTTCAAATCTAATAGTCATTATTTTACCATATCATGCACTCAGAAAGCAGTTTGTACAGTTTTTGAAAGTAAAAGTTCAATAATGGCTTGATATTATTTAAAATCCTCACTTCAACCATACATATAGGAAATGGTTTTAAAACAACACATATATTAATTTAAAATATAAAAGGCTACTGAAGAAGTTTAACTTCCTCAGTAGCCTTTCCTTAACAAATATTTTTACTCTTGTACCTGTTCACTATCTACTGTCGATTCTTCAATGACTGCTGGAGCCATAATTGATACCAATGTATGACCACTTTCACTGATAATATCAAAATCAATCGTATCTCGAATATCAGCTACCGTAATTGTTTCACCAATTTTAAGTTCAGTAATATCAACTTCAATAGCTTCTGGTATATCTGCTGGCTTTACTTTAATTTTTACATCTAGGTTAGGCTGCATTAATATGCCACCTACACTAATACCAACTGACTCTCCTACAAGTTTAATAGGCACTTCAGCCTCTATTGCTTCGGACATATTGATTGCTAAGAAGTCGATATGATTTACTTCATCTTTCATAGAGCATTGTTGAATTTCTGATACAACAACATTCACTTTTTTCCCATCTAACTCCATCGAAAACACACCGTTTTGCCCATTCTTTTGAATAGACTTTCTGAATTCCTTCTCTGAAATAGAAATTGGGGTTGAATCTAAATTATAGCCGTAAATAACTGCAGGAATGGCTCCCCCTTTTCTAAGTTGGGTTAATGTCGAACGATGCCCAGCTTCGCGCTTTTTAACACTTAATACTGTACTCATACTATACTTCCCCTTCCAAGAAAAATTTATTTACACCTTATTAAATGTCACTATTTTCGATAAAATCGACATTTGTTAAGGCTATAATAATATTTACTACAATTTTAGCTCATCACCATAACGTGGGGTTGATTTCCGTTCCAGCTGGGCGCCTTGTTGTTGCTGTCGCTTCGCTTTCGCACAGATAAAACAATTGTTGCTGTCGCTTCGCTTTCGCACAGATAAATCATTTGTTGCTGTCGCTTCGCTTTCGCACAGAGAAAAGCTTCCTGGGGGCGTCCGATGAGCCGCTTGGGCCAACAGATGTTTGTTGCGCGAAAGCGTAGTGCAACGAAGCGACAGCACCGATGTTGGTCACGAAGGCGTTATCACAGGACGTGATGCTTTTAGCCTTCGTTCCCCTATGCGCTCGCTCTAGGGTCTTATCTGTGACGCTATTCCCCAAGGAGTCGCCCAGCCTCCACTCCAATCAACTTATTCATAACTTACATTTTAACAAAATATACCCCAACCTTAGGCGGTAAACTATTTTTTATAAAGTAGTGTAAATATTATTAAGTCACAATTACCATATACCCTTTTATAAGAAAATTCAAACAAAAGAAACCTAGAAAAAGGACAAATCTACTTACAAACGTAGATTTGTCCTTAATAAGCCACATATTGGGATCTGTTTATTTATATTAATCAAATAGAGTACTTACAGATTTATTTTCATAGACACGAGAGATTGCATCTGCCATCAATTTAGCTACTGAAAGCTCTGTAATTTTCGGAGATTTTTTCTCATCAGGAAGTTGGATTGTATTTGTTACAACTAATTCTTTAATCGAAGAGTTTTCGATACGCTCGATTGCTGGACCTGATAATACTGGGTGAGAACAGCAAGCATAAACTTCTTTCGCACCAGCTGCACGTAATGCATCCGCACCGATTGTAATCGTACCTGCAGTGTCAATAATATCATCAATCAAGATTGCCACTTTACCATCAACATTACCAACAATGTTCATTACCTCTGCAACGTTTGGTTTTGGACGGCGTTTGTCAATAATTGCAATAGGTGCTTTTAAACGTTCTGCCATTTTACGAGCACGTGTTACACCACCATGGTCTGGAGAAACAATAACGATTTCATCTTCTGGGATACCTTTTGATTTGAAGTAATCAGATAATAAAGGCACTGCCATCAAGTGGTCGATTAAAATATCGAAGAAGCCTTGGATTTGTGGTGCATGTAAGTCTAAAACGATAACACGTGTTGCACCAGCTGTTTCAAGTAAGTTTGCTACTAATTTAGCTGTAATTGGCTCGCGTGCTTTAGCTTTACGGTCTTGACGCGCATAGCCATAGTAAGGCATTACAACGTTTACTGTACGAGCAGATGCGCGTTTCACAGCGTCTACCATAATTAAAAGCTCCATTAAATGTTCGTTTACTGGTGCAGAAGTAGATTGCACGATAAACACATCACAACCACGAATACTTTCTTCAATGCTAATTTGAACCTCTCCATCGCTGAAGTGTTTAACAGAAGATTTACCTAATTCAACACCCATTTCTTGCGCAATTTCTTGAGCAAGTGGATTATTAGAATTAAGTGAAAATATTTTTAATTGTGAGTTTGCATAATGATACGGCATGATGGCCTCCTGTTTAGTTGATAATTATTTTGAATTTAATTTGCTTACATAATTCGGTTTGTTTTCTTGTCTTGCACGAGCAATCGCAAGTGCATCCTCAGGAACTTCTTTTGTAATTGTAGATCCTGCTGCAATAAATGAACCTTTTCCAACTTTCACTGGCGCTACTAAGTTAGTATTACATCCTACAAATACATCATCTTCAATAACTGTTTGGAACTTGTTTTTCCCATCATAGTTTACTGTAATGGAACCACAGCCAATATTGACGTTACTTCCGATTTCAGCATCGCCTATATAACTTAAGTGTGATACTTTCGTGTCATTACCTAGTTTGCTTTTCTTCACTTCTACAAAGTTACCAATCTTCACATGGCTACCAATGTCAGAAAGTGGTCGAATATGTGCAAACGGTCCAATAGCTGTTTCTTCTGCTACAGCGCTTTCACGGACAACAGAAGAATGCACAGTTGTTCGGTCACCGATACGGCTATCTATGATTTGTGTGTTAGGCCCGATTATACAATCTTCACCAATAACAGTTGTACCTTCAATCATAGAACCTGGTTGGATGACAGTATCACGACCAATCATTGCGTCTGTGCTAATATATGTTGCTTCAGGATTAATAATTGTGACACCGTTACGCATATGCTTTTCATTAATTCTTGTACGCATTAGCGCCTCTGCTTGAGACAGAGCAACACGATCATTGACACCAAGTGTTTCTTCAAAATCTTGCGTTACATATGCTTCAACAACATCGCCTTGTTTTTGTAAAATTTCAATCACATCAGGTAAATAATACTCACCCTGTGCATTGTCATTTTTCACAAGCTTCAATGTCTCAAATAACGCTTTATTATCGAAGCAATATGTGCCCGTATTAATCTCTTTCACTAATTGCTGCTCTGCTGAAGCATCCTTTTGCTCAACAATTTGCTCCACTTGTCCATTGTCGCCACGTAAAATACGACCATAGCCTGTTGGATTTTCAGCAATAGCTGTTAAAATAGTTGCTTTTGCATTCTTTGCTTGATGATGCTCGAACAAAGCTTGCATCGTTTCAGGGCGAATAAGTGGTGTATCGCCACAAACAACTAATGTTGTACCTTCTTCGCTACCTAAAATTGTCTCAGCCTGTTGTACAGCATGAGCTGTCCCTAACTGTTCAGCCTGTAAAACATACTCGCTTTTAGCGCCAAGCTGTTGTTTCACCTTTTCTGCACCATGTCCTACAACCGTTACAATGCGATTCACATCTAACGTTTGAATGTGATCCACCACATGTTGTACCATCGGCTTCCCACATACTGGATGGAGCACTTTATATAATTTGGACTTCATACGTGTACCTTGACCTGCAGCCAAAATGACAGCAAAAATGTTGCTCATCTGTAAGTCCTCCAATACGCTCATTTTCTCTTATGACTATATAGCAAAATCCATCTATTTTCAAGGCATGTTGACTTGACAAAAAGATGAATTTCCAAATCAAATGCACCTTATGCTCGAATGTTAATATGTATTTCCTAAAATTGCTCGTTTTCTCTTATGCTCAAAATAAAAAGAACTCTTCAATTAAGAAGAGCTCTTATTAACTATACGCCAATTCCTTCTAATTCTTCTGCTTTTTCTGTTGCTTCTTCCTCGCTTGAATTATGGTACTCGTTTAAAATAATCTCCTGAATTTTATTACGAGTAGTAGAATTGATAGGATGCGCAATATCTCTAAATTCACCGTCTGGCGTTCGTTTACTTGGCATAGCAACGAATAAACCTGTATTGCCATCGATCACACGAATATCATGAACTACGAACTCATTGTCGAGTGTAATGGAAGCAATCGCACGCATGCGACCATCCGTCTGTACACGACGTAATCTTACATCAGTAACTTCCATTTTCTCACCACCTCTCTTCTCAGATGCCTAAATGAAAATATAATATTCTTTATTACCGAATATTTTCCTTTTTATAGTCTATCAAATTTTCTAAAAAATTTGAATACTCATTAGTATAATATTTCCTTTAATTTACTTAAATTTTGACAATTGTTTGTCGGCCACCCTATACGATGTTGCCCAGATTGATCCAATGTTTCAAAATAGCATGATTTCCTTTTCGGAGCTTTATTGGTAGGTTTGTTATCTTTATCAGCGATTGCCGCTGTCGCTTCGCTTTCGCGCAGAAAACATTTGCCGCTGTCGCTTCGCTTTCGCGCAGAAAACATTTGCCGCTGTCGCTTCGCTTTCGCGCAGAAAACATTTGCCGCTGTCGCTCCGCTTTCGCGCAGAAAACATTTGCCGCTGTCGCTTCGCTTTCGCGCAGAAAACATTTGCCGCTGTCGCTTTGCTTTCGCGCAGTAAACATAACTGAATGAAAATAAAAAAACTCACTAAAAGAGCTAATCATTCTCTTCTAGTGAGCTTAAAAAATTTCTTATTTAACGATGGCAATAACTTCAATTTCTACGCTCACATCTTTTGGTAGACGAGCAACCTCTACTGCTGAACGAGCTGGTTTATGATCGCCGAAGTGGCTAGCATATACTTCATTCATTGCAACAAAGTCGTTCATATCCTTCATAAAAACGGTTGTTTTAATAACATTGTCCAAAGATGATCCAGCAGCAGCTAAAACTGCTTTTAAATTTGCAAATACTTGATTTGTTTGAACAGTGATATCACCTTCCACTAATTCGCCTGTTGCTGTTAGTGGGATCTGGCCTGAGCTATAAAACATGCCATTTACAATAATCCCTTGTGAATATGGTCCAATTGCTGCTGGTGCATTTGTTGTTGCTACTACTTTCATTTGTCATTTCCCCTTTTAGAAAAATAGTTACCTTCACTTAATGCAATTGTACGGTCTTTTTCATTGACCTCATGAAGCTTTACTAATGAATAATAATCATCTACTAAAGTTTCGTCTGCATGCTCAGCCTCTACTAGCACTGCAATACCAGCTAGCTGACAGTCAAACTCCTCTAATAGATTTTTCATGCCATTCATTGTACCACCGACCTTCATAAAGTCGTCAGTAATAAGCACTCGTTGTCCACTCTTCATGCTTCTTTTTGATAATACCATTGTCTGAATTCTTCTGGAAGAACCAGATACATAGTTGATGCTGACTGTAGATCCTTCAGTTACCTTGCTATCTCTTCTGACAACAACAACTGGTACATTTAAATGTCTTGCAATCGCGTGGGCAATAGAAATTCCCTTTGTTGCGACAGTCATTATGACGTCAATTTGTTGATCAGCAAATGCGGATGCAAATACCTTTCCAACTCGATTAATTAAATCTGGATTGCCGAGTAAGTCCGTCATAAATAAATAACCGCCTGGTAACAAACGATCTGAATGCTCGAGCTCCGCTTTTAAATCATGAATAACTAAACGGACCTCAGCCTCGGACATTTTAGGAATATACTTAACTCCTCCTGCAGCGCCCGGTACTGTCATCAATAACCCGATTCCTTTTTCTTCGAAAGTTTCTTTTACAATCGTCAAATCTTCACTAATGGAAGACTTTGCAGATTGATATAGTTCAGAAAAATAAGTTAGCGGGATCAGCTGATGTGGATGTTCTAGTAAATAGTACGTCATATCAACTAGTCGTTCACTACGCTTCCATTTCATGCGACCCTCTCCTAAACACGAATATTTATAGGTAAAATTAACATAAACTTGCGGTTTTAAGCAAGCGTATTTCGCTCACCTAAAATCCGAACTGCATATACTTCTTCGCAAAAACCACGTAAACCATTATAAATACGGCTCACTCTAGCTTCACTATCCACTAATCCAAACACCGTCGGACCGCTTCCACTCATTAATGTTGCATCTGCTCCAAAGCGCTTCATCTGTTCCTTTAACATGATTACTTCTGGATGTAGCTTAAATGTTACACTTTCCAAAACATTTCCTAATGATTTACATAATAGCTCATAATCTTCCGTGTCAATAGCTTGAATCATTTGCTTTGTATTTGGATGTTCTAACCCTTCAACCTTTAATCCTCCATACACTTCTGCAGTAGAGACACCTATTTTAGGCTTAGCTAAGACTACCCAACAGTTTGGTGGTGCAGGCAATTCCTGAATTTTTTCGCCACGCCCCGTTGCTAATGCTGTGCCACCGTAGACACAAAACGAAACATCTGAACCAATTTTCGAACCTAATTCAGCTAACTCATCTATAGATAACCCTAAATTCCACAGCTCATTTAAACCCTTCAGTGTAGCAGCCGCATCGCTACTGCCACCCGCTAACCCTGCAGCGATTGGTATTTCCTTCTCTATAGTAATGGATACACCTTGTCCAATGCCGTATGTATCTTTAACTAGACGCGCTGCTTGATAAGCAAAATTACGGTGATCATTTGGCACGAAATTATCAGTCGAAATTATTTCAATTACGCCATCTTCTCGAGATTCCAGACAAATACGATCAGCTAAATCCACAGTTGTCATGACCATTTCTACTTCATGATAATTATCCGGTCTTTTATAAAGCACATCTAATGTTAAATTTATTTTTGCAGGCGCCTTTACATAAAGCATCTTTCTTCCTCCTTAATAGCTACACTTATCAATTACGCATTAGCGCAATTGGCTGACGCTTCGCCTTCGCACAGATAAACAATGCTCCTAATTATTAATTATGCCTCGGCATAATTGCGTCCGGAATCGGCTTTGTGCTTGCACAAAGGACTCCTTTCCGATTCTGTGACATCCGCCGGAGGCTTTAACTATATAAAACAATTTCTGAATGAAGATAAACCTGTTGTTCATCTTTCACAAGATTATTCATTTTATTTTACCATAACGGGAAAGCGAAAATGGAAAAAAAGAACCGTATACCCCTATTTGGTGTAACGGTTCTCTTTCGTCAGTTGTGTTGTTGTGTTTACAGGAAGTTTTCATCCCTGCGAAATGAAGTTTCAAAATAATAAGTGGTCTATTTTCACAAAGAGGCTACTTATTATTCTCTTGCTCACTACTTGCTCTTTCAGCCATTTCGATGGCACGTTTGACCATATTACCGGCGTCTCGAGCTTTTATGCCGCCCCAGCCTTCTCGTTGCACAACATCATAAAATCCAAGTTCTTTAGCGATCTCTTCTTTTAAACGAGGTGACATGATACCTTTTCTAGGCATATAAACTCCTCCTTAAACAACTGACGATTTTAGTATGTCCCAGAAAACGCAAAACACTCATGTAGTTTTTTACATACATGAGTGTTTCAAAATATAGAAATAAGTACTAGAAACTATTTTGCGATAGCAGCTTTTGCCTCGTCTAAAAATGTAATCTCTACTGCTTCAGTTAAAATATCTGTGTAACTATACGATACGCGCTTGCACGTATTGTCTTCTTGATCAAGCTCAACTACAAAGATAGCACGATATGTCTCACGCAATACCCCTGCACACTCGACCGTTTTCTTGCGACCTCCGTTTGCTCTTAACTGCAAACGTTTACCCAAATGACAATCCAACGACTTTTTAATGTCCGCTAAAGTTTTTGGCATTTTCGCTTACACCTCACTACTAAACAGTATAAGCGATTCGCCCAAAAATGTCAACAAAATATAATATTTTATCAGCCTCTAATAAATATTGTCAACTTATTTTTCATAAAAAACACATGTTTTTTTTTTTATACTCAAAAAAGTTAACAAAAATTTTTTACTTTGCAAATGTAGGGTATAGTGCATCGGCTAATTTTCCAAACTCTTGAATGGTTAGAGTTTCTCCTCGACGTGTTGGTTCAATATTTACTGCTTTTAAAGCATCCATAATTTTTTCCTTGTGTACCTTACCATTTGGTAAACCTGATTGTAAATTATTGAAGATTGTTTTTCGTCGTTGTACAAACGACGCACGAGTAACAACGAATAAAAAATCCTCATCAATCACTTTTACTGGTGGTTCATCATGCTTAATAAGACGGATCACTGCAGAATCCACATTTGGCTGAGGCATAAAAACTGTTTTCGGTACCGTCATGGCAATGTCAGCCTTTACATAATATTGAATCGCAATTGATAAAGAACCGTATTCCTTCGTTCCAGGTTTAGCCGTAATACGATCTGCAACCTCTTTTTGCATCATGACAACAAAACCGCGAATTGGCAAACGATCATTGAGTAATTTCATTAAAATTGGAGTCGTCACATAATAAGGTAAATTCGCTACAACCATAATATCCTCAATACCTGGCATCTCTTCTTGAATTACCTTAGCAACATCTGCCTTTAAAACATCTGAATGTACAATAGTTACATTATTATATGGGCTAAGTGTATCTTCTAATACAGGTAATAATCGCTGATCAATTTCAAAAGATACGACCTTTTTTGCACTTCTTGCTAAATGCTCTGTTAATGCTCCAATGCCAGGACCAACTTCGATTGCACCACTATTTTCTGTTAAATTTGCATGACTAACAATATTTCGTAAAATGTTCGGATCGATTAAAAAATTTTGACCTAAGCTTTTTTTAAATGAAAATCCATATTTTTTTAAAATTTCCTGTGTTCTAATTGGTGTTGCAATATCCTTATGCATCGTTTTCCTCCTGATCTAACTGTGCGATTGCCGCACCAAATTGCTCTTCTGTGATTTGAAACATTTTTAATCTTTTATGCAGTTGTTTACCGTTTGTTGCACCAATATTCAAAATTTCCCCAAGACGATCACGACGAGTTTTCGCCTGTGGATGGCCAATTAAACGTGCCGTCATTAAATCTTCGAGAGTGATATCATCTGTAGTTGTCTCAACCTCATTAGGGGTATAGACATGTTGCAGTGCCTCACGTATATCCTCATCTGCTGCATGCTCAATGCCTAGTCCTTTACCGTTTTTCGCAATTGTTTTGATTTTCGGTAAAAAAGCGTGTTTTACACCTTTTACATGCTCCTCGATAATGGCACGAATTCGACGTCCTGGATAATCTGGATCAGTAAAAACAATAACGCCTCTTTTATCCTGTGCATGTTGAATTCTCTTCAGTGTTTCCTCTGAAATAGCCGATCCATTTGTTTCTATAGTATCTGCTTGTACAGCTCGCTTAATAGCTGTTGTATCATCTTTTCCTTCAACAACAATGATTTCTTTTATTTGCAAAAAGGCTCCTCTTTTCTACCTTATCTTCAGACCATTTTACAACTGCACTGTACGATTGTACAGAAATACACGGCTATTCGCCGTCGAGTAAACTGCACAGTTACCGTTACAGCTTACTTTATGTAGATATAGCTAGGTTTTATCCTCCAGAGCAAATTACTGAAAAAGATAAAAAAGCTTTCCCGCCAGTCAAAACAGGAAAGCTAATAATAGTGAAAAACAATTTTGATTAATTTTACAATTTTTTTAATTTAATACTTTAATACGCACTTTCCTTACTCCCCAATTACTAGCTTGGGATTCAGATTGTACTAGTATGTCGATACGATTACCCTTAATTGCACCACCAGTATCCCCTGCTATAGCTGTTCCATAGCCTTCAACCCAAACTTTTGAGCCAAGCTTAATAACAGAAGGGTCTACAGCAATTACTTTCAATCCAGAGTTTGATTTTAAATTTATGCCAGTGGCAGATATCCCCGAGCAGCCGCTACAATTAGGTGTATAAGCAGTTGCCGTTACATAAAATTCTTTACCGCTAGCTGGCTCTGATGAACCACGTGATACAGTCGCTGCACTAGCTACTACAGTTTTAGTACCTACTGCAACCACTTGCTTTTTCGATTCTTTTACAACGTTTTTAGATTGTAAATTTTTAGCTACAACTTGGCCATTCTCTTTCACGACTTCATACGTTTTAGTCATTAATCCTTTTTGGCCAGCTGTTACAACTTTTTGTTTTCCCTGTTGCAATGAAGCATCCTGCTTCTTTTCAATTGCGAAATCTAAAGATTCTTCCACTACATCGATAACCTTTTCTACGCGAACTACTGTGATTTTACTCTGCGGAGTGATTACGTCCTTCAGGTTATTCTCGACACGATCGAATTCACTTAGTTGAATTCCTTGTTGTTTTAAAAAGTTAGCGACCGTAGTCGAAGTGGACCATACTTGTCTCTTGTTTACGCCATCGACAAGCGATACTTGAAACGCTTTTTGAATATCGATCTTGTTGTCTGCTCCTATTTCTGTATCTAGGCCTTGTGCTAATGAGTCATGCTCTGATACTTCAATATTTGCTTCTTTCAAAATGTCTTTCACTTGTGTTTCAGTTGTCCAAACTTTTGACTGATTTCCATCAACTGAAATAGTTACTTCTTTTGCCTGTTCCCATGAAATTGCTAATCCATTAACAATTTTGGTGTTCAGAGAGGGTGATATTTTGTCATGCTCTGCTACGTCTATATTTTGATCTTGTAATAATTGTTCTACAGTTTTGGCATGTGTTGTTACTTCGATTGTTTCTCCGTTCTCATCAAGCGTTACGGACTTTTTAGTACCTTGATAAAGTACAAATGAAATTACAGATACAAACAGGACAAGTGAAATAATGCTTATCACTGTTTGCTTACTCCTCAATGATCCTAAGAACAAGTTTTTCATGGAATTATTTGACATGAAAAAACGCCTCCTTAATACAAAGTTGGATTATACGTACTAGATTTGGCACTGTCAACCCGAATGTATTTCAAAGAAAATTGACATTACCTTTTTAGCCAACCACAAACCCAGTATTGGAGGCATCTCAGCTAGTTAATTGTCAATCCTAAAAAATTTTTTCGCATTGGCTGTCGTTACCTGTGCAATTTCCTCAATCGTTAATCCTTTTAAACGGGCAATTTCTTCTGCAACTAATGGCACTAAAGCTGGCTCATTACGTTTTCCTCGGTATGGATGAGGAGCTAAATACGGTGCATCTGTTTCGATCATCAAATGCTCTAAAGGTATTTCTGTCGCCACTTCCTTCGGCATTCGTGCATTTTTAAATGTCACTGGCCCACCAAGACTAATCATAAAATTCATAGCAATACATTCATGTGCGGTTTCCACACTGCCACTATAACAATGCATAACGCCTCCCACGGAAGCAGCGTTTTCCTCACGTAAAATTTGTACAACATCTCCAGTAGCATCTCTGTTATGAATAATGATTGGTAAATTCAGCTTTTGCGCTAAATGAATTTGCTTGCGGAAAAGTGCTTGTTGAACATCTTTCGGGGATTTATCCCAATAGTAGTCCAACCCAGTTTCACCAATACCCACTATTTTTGGATGTGCTGCTAATTCCTCAATCCAATTTAAATCCTGTTCTGTACAATCAATGGCGTCAACCGGGTGCCAACCAATGACACCATAAACAAAATCATATTGTTCAAGCAGTTGCATTGTTTTCTCTATTGTTTTACGGTCGAAACCAACAACAACCATCGTTTCTACTTTGGCTTCAAGAGCTCTATTTATAACCTCTTGTAAGTCGTCTTCATACTGATCTGCATTTAAGTGTACATGTGTATCAATGAACATCGTCATTCTCCTAACATAGATTTTATTAAAAATTATTATTTCATATTTTTCATCAGTGTTACAATTTTGTTACAAACAATTTAGTATTATAACATTACTCATAACCTCGGACACCATATTTGTTACTATATACCCAAAAAAATCTAATGAATAGTGTGTATAAATTATTTCAAAATAATAAACTGCTTATTTTCAAAACGGATTTTAAAAGCCTGCTGAACTTTTTACATTCAGCAGGCCTTCCTTCAATCTTTTACTTTACTTTTGCGCCATTCTCTAGTTTCGAATCAACCGATGCTAATTTTAAAATACCATCTTTTTCACCAGCTAGAATCATTCCTTGCGATAATTCACCGCGTAATTTAACTGGCTTTAAGTTAGTGACTACAATCACTTTTTGACCAATTAATTCATCTGGAGAATAAAACTTTGCAATACCTGAAACTACTTGTCGTTGCTCATATCCAAGATCCACTTGAAGCTTTAATAATTTGTCTGCCTTCGGAATAGTTTCACACGCTGTTACAGTAGCTACACGTAAATCAACTTTCATAAAATCATCAATAGTAATTTCAGGAATTTCTGGAATCTCCGCAGCTTTTTGCTCAACTTTTGTTTCTTCCACTTGTGGAGTTTTCACTGAACCACGCATTTCTTCACGAATATACTCAATTTCAACTTCACTCTCTAAACGAGGGAAAATCGGAATACCTTTTTCTACCACTTTAATGTTTGCTGGAATAGTATTGCCGAATGTTTCAATTGTTTCCCATGCTAAGAATTTGTCATCCAAGCCTAACTGTTCAACAATTCGTTTGGGAGTAGATGTCATAAATGGTTGTAACATGACAGCAATTTGGTGTAAACTCTCCGCCAAATTTCGCATAACAGCGCCTAATTTTGGCTTATCTGATTCCTCTTTTGCTAGCACCCACGGTTGAGTTTCATCTATATATTTATTCGTTCTCGAAACAAGTGTCCATACGTCTGCTAATACGACACTAAACTGCATTTTTTCCATACTTTCTTCATATTTAATACGTACCGATTCAGCCTGCTCTTTTAAAGCTGCATCAAATTCTGTCGACTGAAGATTTTCAGTAGGAATAATGCCGTCGAAATATTTATTAATCATTGAAATAGTACGATTTAATAAATTGCCTAAATCGTTTGCTAAGTCGAAGTTTGTACGTTCAACAAAAGATTCTGGCGAAAATACACCATCAGATCCGAATGGTAACTCACGTAATAGGAAATATCGTGTCGCATCTAAGCCATAACGTTCTATTAACATTTCAGGATAAATAACATTGCCCTTTGATTTAGACATTTTACCGTCTTTCATCATTATAAAACCATGGGCAAATATTTTTTTAGGAAGTGGTAAATCTAGTGCCATTAAGAAAATTGGCCAATAAATAGTATGGAATCGAACGATATCTTTACCAACTACATGTACATCTGCTGGCCAATATTTATTGAATAATGTTTCATCCTCTGAAAGATAACCTAATGAAGTTATATAGTTAGTTAAGGCATCTACCCATACATAAATTACATGTTTAGGGTCTCCAGGAACTTTAATGCCCCAATCAAATGAAGTTCTTGAAACAGATAAATCTTCTAGCCCTGGTTTAATGAAATTATTAATCATTTCATTTTTTCGAGATTCAGGCTCAATGAAATCAAGGTTTTCTTCATAATAAGCTAATAGACGATTTGCGTATTTCTTCATATTAAAGAAGTAAGATTCCTCTTTAACTTTGTGTACTGGACGACCACAGTCTGGACAGTTACCATCTACTAATTGTGTCTCGGTAAAGAATGATTCACATGGCGTACAGTACGAACCTTCATACTCACCTTTATAAATATCGCCATTATCTAAAAACTTTTGGAAAATCTTTTCGACAGTTTTCGTATGACGCTCTTGCGTTGTTTGAATAAAGTCATCGTATGAAATGTCCATTAATGCCCAAAGTTTTTTCGCAGCATCTGCAATTTCATTCACGTATTCTTGAGGATGTTTGCCCGCTTCTGCAGCTTTTTCTTGAATTTTTTGCCCATGCTCATCCATCCCAGTTAAGAAACGTACATCATAACCACGTAAACGTTTATAACGTGCAATTGTATCTGATGCTACAGTTGTATACGCTGTACCGATATGGAATTTCCCACTTGGGTAATAAATAGGGGTTGTTATATAGAATGTTTTGTTTTGTTCGCTCACAAGAACTGCCTCCATTGTTTCACAGTATACTATCTATTCTAACTAAGTACGAAATTCGTTTCAACTTCTTTCAGCGGATGTCCAAACACCCGCTGAGAGAAGTTAAAGCCTCCGGCGGATGTCACGGAATCGGAAAGGAGCTCTTTCTGCAAGCACAAAGCCGATTCCGGACGCAATTATGCCGAGGCATAATTGATTGATAGTTTATCGTATGCGAAAAATGTCGAATGATAGAATCAATCCATTAAATGTCTTAAATAAGAAGCTTTTTTACTATAAATTAAAATATATAATAAAAACCTTTTAAAAAAACCAAAATATCTGTTTTCTCCTCAAAAAATTTTTTTAAAGCAATAATATTAGTGTATTAATTAATTGACGTTTATGGCATTACTTGGTATGATAACTATCAGACAAAGAAATTATGTCGAAATTTGACGAAATACAATATAACTTTTTAACATTAGGAGGAAAAATAATTATGAAATCAACAGGAATCGTTCGTAAAGTCGATGAATTAGGTCGTGTAGTAATTCCAATCGAACTTCGCCGTACATTAGGTATTGCAGAGAAAGACGCTTTAGAAATCTATGTGGATGATGACAAAATCATCTTAAAAAAATATATGCCTAACATGACATGTGCTGTAACTGGTGAAGTTTCTGATGATAACTTCCGTCTAGTTGGAGGCAAATTAATTTTAAGCCCTGAAGGCGCAGAAATGTTAGTAAAAGAAATCCAATCTAACTTAACAAAATAATTTGATATACACCTAAATCAAACACCGTGATTTAGGTGTTTTGTTTTTATCAATTTCGCTTTGGCGGATATTTGTGCATACACAATTAAATATAATATAACCAATTCTTAAGTCCCTTATAATGTCCATGTCAGACCTTTCATGATTAAGGGTACTATTTTTTACAATTATTATCAATTTAAATGATTTATATGCCCATCATCTAACGTGGAGTTGATTTCCGTTCCGGCTGGGCGCTTTGTTGTTGTTGTTGTTGTTGCTGTCGCTTCGCTTTCGCACAGAGCAAAACTTCCTGGGGGCATCCGAAGACCCGCTTGGGGCAGCAGCAGTTTTTTGCGCGAAAGCGTAGTGCAACGTAGCGGCAGCGACAAGATGTTTTTTGTGCGAAAGCGTAGTGTAACGTAGCGGCAGCGACAAGATGTTGGTCACGAAGGCGTTATCACAGGACGTGATGATTTTAGTCTTCGTTCCTCTATCGCTGATCTCCGAGGAGTCGCCTAGACTCCGCTCCAATCAACGGATATATGGTATGCGTTTTAACAAATGTCATTCCGAACTGTGGTGATGGGCCACTTATTTGAATAGATATACAAAGAAAGAGGTCACCCTATTAAGGCAACCTCTTTCTTTCCATTAACTATGGTATTCATTATAAACTTCTCGCTTCGCTACTTGACGTAGTTTCGCTACTTCTTTTATCGCCTCTTTTGATGTAACACCTGTTTGATTAATAATATAATCGACGTGTTCCACAATAGACATTGTCATCCAATAGGCTTCTTCACTATTTTCTTCCTCGGCATTCTCGTTTCCTTCAAGGACAATACAAAATTCCCCTCGAATTTCTTCTGTTTGTGACCATTCCACAGCTTCAGCCAACGTACCACGTAAAAACTCTTCGAATTTTTTAGTTAACTCGCGAGCTAATACGATTCGACGATTACCAAGAATAGCTTCCATATCTTTTAAAGTGTCCTTTATACGATGTGGAGCCTCATAAAACAAAATGGTTTCCTGACGTTTTTTTAGTTGCTCTAATTGCTGTCGACGATCCTTTTTACCTCGATTTAAAAATCCATAAAAGAAAAAAGGCTGCGGTGTTAATCCAGAAGCGATTAATGCTGATATTGCAGCATTGGGACCTGGCACCGGCACAACTGGAAAGTCTTGCTCGATTGCTTTTTCGACTATATCTGCACCAGGATCGGAAATACAAGGTAGACCAGCATCACTAACTAATGCGACTGTTTTTCCTTCACGTAAGAAAGTTAATAGCTTTTCTCCCCCCACCTCTAAATTATGTTCATGATAGCTTATCAGTGGTGTTTCTATATCAAAGTAGTTGCATAGCTTCTTTGTATTACGTGTATCCTCCGCAGCAATAATATCTGCTTCCTTTAAAATACGTAGCGCACGTACACTCATATCCTCTAGGTTGCCAATAGGTGTTGCCACTAAATATAGACAACCTGTATGACCGTGCATTGTACTTTTCTGAGATTTCATGCGTCTTCCCTCCCTATATATTTCATTTTTTGCTTCCGTGTTAGCTGTTTAAAAGAATATTCTGCACGCATCGCCTCTTGTTTTGTATCGAATTCCTCTACATAAATACATTCAACTGGTCCTCGCGCTCTCGTATATTTTGCTCCCTTACCAGCATTATGTACATCGACACGCCTGTCTACATTATTCGTGTAGCCAGCATAAAAGGATTGATCGGCACACTCTAACACATAAAAATAATGGCTATTGTTCTTTTCCATAAAGGATTTCTCTCACTTCTGCTGTATATTCATTATTCGCATTATAAACATACAGGGGCGGTAATATTTTCAGATCAGGCTTACCGTCTTTAATTCCTTCTATTAATAGTGTATTGGCCTCCTTACCTTCTTTCGGGTAAATCAGTTGAATACGTTTAGGCTCTAAACGATTTGCACGCATTGCTGTAACAATATCTAGTAATCGACCAGGACGGTGAACAAATGCTGCCTTTCCGCCTTGTTTTAACAATTTACTTGCTGATTGTATTGCTTCCTCTAACGTTAAATATAGTTCATGACGTGCAATAGCGTAATGCTCACTTAAATTTTTATCACTAGCCTCATGTGCTAAAAAATATGGTGGATTACAGGTTACAACATCATATTTTTCAATACCAAGCTTCTTAGGAATTTCCTTCACATCACCAAGGACCATATGAATTTGTTCTTCTAACTTATTGTAACGGATACTGCGCTCAGCCATATCAAATAAACGTGGTTGAATTTCTACTCCTGTAATATGTCCCTTTGTTCTGGCACTTAGAAAAAGTGGAATTACACCATTACCTGAGCACAAATCAACAATTTTCCCTTTATGATATGGGACATTGACAAATTTCGAAAGTAGCACTGCATCCAATGAAAACGAAAAGACAGATGGACTTTGAATAATACGTAAATTCTCAGCCAATAAATAGTCTAATCGTTCGTCACCCTTCAACCAATTTTCCATGTTTCTTCCTCCTACTATACAAAACAAAAGACTGACACCACCATAGTGGGAATCAGCCTTCTATTACACATTTTGTTTATTTAAAAATGATAGACAAAACAGACAGTCTTCACCTTTACGGGAACTTCCGAAATGAACATGACAAACATGGAAGCCTTCTTGGTATAAACGTGCTAGGTTATCATAACCCTCGCCAATATCTAACGGATTCTCTTTCTTCTCATCAGTAGCCTGTACAGAGTTTTCATTAGAAAGTAGTTCTTCTAGACGTGTACGAAGGTGATGATTTTCTGTTTCGAGTGCCTTATGCTCCTCCATCATTAACGCTACAAATTGTTTCAATGCACCAAATTGCTCCTGCATTGCTTCGAGCTGTTGTTCGAACTCCATAACGGTATCTAAGAAATTACGGTCCTTCACCCAAGCCACCTCGTCCAATTCTCTATCTTAAATAAGATTTTTTTCGCATGCTAGCAGTTCTTCTAATGTATACTCGACTGTGCGCTCCTGCTCTTGTAAATATACTTGAATGATTCTTTCCAGTACATTTAAACCTACAACTTTACCACGGCCATCTGGTGTCATCGTCATTTCACCAACGTCTGGCATGCCCTCTTTTGCTTCTTCATATTCATCATTTTCATACTTCAAGCAGCACATTAAACGACCGCAAAGACCTGAAATTTTGGATGGATTTAAAGATAAGTTTTGATCTTTAGCCATTTTAATAGAAACTGGCTCAAAATCTCCTAAAAAAGTTGAGCAGCACAGCATACGGCCACATGGACCAATGCCACCTAACAACTTCGCTTCATCACGTACACCAATTTGGCGAAGTTCGATACGTGTTCTAAAAATCGACGCTAGATCTTTTACAAGATCTCTGAAATCAACGCGTCCTTCAGCCGTAAAATAAAAGATGATTTTATTACGATCAAATGTATATTCAACATCAACGAGCTTCATTTCTAAATTATGCTCAATGATTTTTGTACTTGCTAGTTCAAATGCGCGCTTTGATTCGGCAGCATTTTCCTCTACTTGGATACGATCACGTTCATCCGCTGGTCGTAGAACTTGTTTAAGTGGTAATACAACATCATTATCCTCAACAACCTTTTGAGGGACAACTACTTTACCATATTCTACACCGCGAGCTGTCTCTACAATGACATATTGACTGTCCTCTAGTAGATATGATGCTGGATCAAAATAATATATTTTACCCGCTTTTTTAAAACGGACTCCCACTACATTATACAAATGTATATCCCTCCTGCAGATTTAGCATTAACTGCTCCATCATTAACGTCCTATTCATGTTACGCTGTAAAGATGAACGTGCCTGTAAAATAGATTCCATTTGACTAGATAGACGTTCATAAGTCGAATGTAGCGCAGCTTCTTTAAATGTTTGTAACATGTCTGGGTAAGTACAAGCTGCTTCGGGATTAGCTTTTATTGACACTATATCACGGTAAGCAAATAGTAGTAAATCTAATGCCTGCTCCATCTCGCCCTTTTCTTTAAACAGTGGCAACCATTCTTCATGTACAACAAGCATTGCCTCATGTACATTCTGACGAATTGCCTCTACTAATTTTAACACTGTTTTTCGAGCATGTGCAAACTGCTCATCATTTGCTAAAATCATAGCTGTTTCGAGCTCGTTCGTCATCATGCTTACTGTAGAAGCCATTGAGTAAGAAATGTTGTTTTCTTGCAAATGCTTTAATAATATGTGTCGAGGCATTTTTTGAAATTTAATATGCTGGCAGCGAGAACGAATCGTTGGTAAAATTGACTGCATTTGCTCCGTTAACAAAATTGCAGTTACTTCACCCTCTGGTTCCTCTAAAAATTTAAGTATCATGTTTGCAGATGCAATATTGAGACGGTCTGCATGATGAAGTACATAAATCTTACGTCCCTCTTCCACACCCATCATCTTCATTTCTGCAATTAGTTCACGTATTTGATCAATTTTTATAAATTGACCTTCTGGATAAATTTGATGAATATTTGGATGATTACCAGAATCAACACGTCTGCAATTTCGACATGTTTCACATGGAACATTTTGATTTGGTTGCTCGCATAGCATTAACTTGACAAAAAACTGCATAATATCTACTTTGCCTGTCCCTTTTTCGCCATCAAAAATGTATGCATGCGCTAATCTATTTTTGTCAAAAATCGTTTGAAGCTGCTTCATTACGACTGGTTGTAGTGTGAATAGCTCTTCAACATTCTTGGCCATATATTAAAATTCCTTCCTATAACAATTACACTTATAGCATAATTGTTTCCTATTGCTCAATTTTAGTACAGAAATATCTGCGGTTTTAGAACAGATAGATTAGTTTCATGTCATTCAGCAAAAAAAATTTGGCTGCTGAATAGATTTGAAAAAAGCCCGCGCCTACAAGAGAACGAGACACGGGTTTTACATATACAAATTAATTAATAAGCCTTTAATCTCACCGATTTTATCTAGAAGGTCAATTGCTTCCTTTTCTTCATCTAAAATATCTTGCGCAAGCTCTACAAGACGCGTATCAATAGTTTCAATTATTTTTAAGCGTCTCCCTTCACCAAAACGATTCCATGTATGTGATTGCTTTAAATCCATTCCATGCTCTACCGTTTCTTGTAGGAATCGTTTAACTAGCATTTTAAAACGAGCAAGTTCTCGTAAATTACGTGATCTTGCAACACGATCACCTGCAGTAGAAATATCCCCTAGCAAACGTGTAAGCTGTTCAGTCTGTAATTTGGTTCCTTGCTTGACGACCATATCTCCAAATCGGTTATTTTGATTATTGTTATGCAGTGGCTCTTTACGATTAGTATTTAACCCGACACGTATATCTTGATTGATCTTCAAGCTGTTTCGCCCCCACTTGCTTTCTTTATCAAATACATATATTGTGCTTGCACAAAGAACTTCTTTCCGATTTCCGTAACATCCGCCGGAGGCTTTAGGCCAACAAATGTTTTTTGCGCGAAAGCGTAGCGACAGCAAAAGGGTTTTATCTGCGCGAAAGCGAAGCGGCAGCGGCAACAGCACGAAGTTGGTCACTCAGTCATTGCCACAGGATGTGGCGTTCTTAGGCTGAGTTCCTCTATTTCAGCGGATGTTTGTACACCCGCTGAAAAGTAATCTAAACCCGCATTTCATCTCACAACCTATAGAGGCGGGAGACTTCTGTACGCCGTTTCACTTACGTTACGAAAACACTTGCTGAAAGAAGTTAAAAATGATGAAACTGTTCAATTGGTAATACAAAAACTGTCGCTCCTCCTACCTCTACCTCTACAGGATAAGGTATATAGGAATCTGTATTCCCACCTAATGGCGAAACAGGGGCAACCATTTGTTCTCGTGCTCGACAATTATCACGAATAATATCTAAAACTTTGGGTATGAGAGAGTCTTCCGTCCCAATAAGGAACGTCGTATTTCCAGAGCGTAAAAATCCTCCTGTGCTCGCTAATTTAGTTGCGCGAAACTGATTTTTCGTTAAAGCATTCGATAAGCGGCTGCTATCCTGATCTTGCACTACAGCTACGACTAACTTCATTCGCACTCACCCCTTCGATAAAATTCATCTAAAAAAAATTTAGTTACCTTTTATCAATTATGCCGAGGCATAATTGTGTCCGGATTTGGCTTCGTGCTTGCACAAAGCACTCCTTTCCGATTCCGTGACATACGCCAGAGTTCCCCTATTTCAGTAGTTGTTTGAATATCTACTGAATAGGAACAATATCCGCATTCAGCTGCTGTCGCTCCGCTTTCGCGTAGAAGACATTTACCGAATGATTATAGATGTTACCATTATATCACATTGTGGTAGACAACTTCATGCATTTACTGTATTGCTTCATATATTAATGACCATACATCTTCAACAACACGCTCAATATTTTGGTCCGCATTGACGACATGTATACGCTCAGGGTAACGCTCCACTAACTGTAAATATCCTTCTCGTACCTTCTTATGAAAAGCTAAACTTTCAACATCTAAGCGATTTACTTCTCGATCTCCATGAGCATGAATCCGTGCCAAACCAACCTCTGGTGCAAGGTCAAATAATATTGTCATATCGGGCAACTTCTTGCCGATTGCAAACTCATTAATAGATAACACTTCATCAACGCCGATACCACGTGCATATCCTTGGTATGCTAATGAGGAATCGATAAATCGATCACAAATAACCATTTTACCAGCATCCAACGCGGGTCTTACTTTTTCAAAATAATGCTGACTTCTCGCCCCTGCGTATAATAATGCTTCTGTACGCTCATCCATAGCTGTATGTTCAGGGTTTAAAATAATACTTCTAATTTTCTCAGCAATTTCAATACCACCAGGTTCTCTCGTTGCTAATACATCGATATTTTCTTCTGCAAGTCGCTCGGCTATTTTTTGAATGACTGTTGTTTTTCCAGCACCCTCTGGACCTTCAAATGTAATAAATAAATTGCAATTCATGCTGTTATTGCCTCCAACTATTTAATGATCTCAATCATTTTTTCTTCTAAACGGTGATTTCCTTGGAACGTTGCACCACTAGCCAGTAACTCCTCTAGCTGGCTAAGCTTTGCTATTGTTATTTTTTCGCCCGGAACAAGCAATGGAATACCTGGTGGATAAGGAATAATCATACTAGCAGAGATACGTCCTATTGTTCGCATATACGGTAACCATTCTTTTTCCGACTTTTCAATTTCATCAAATGTATAGGCTGGTTCCGTAATTGCCACAAAATTATAGGCTGTTTGTGAAACAGTTATTGTTTCCGCCTTTGGTATACTTAATAACAATGTTACAGCATCCTTAATACGGACACGTATTTCTGCAAATGGATAGTTATGCCCACGTTTCAACAAAGGTAGCACAAGCAACACTTGATTCGCATCTGCTAGTTCTGCATATACGTGCTTTGCTTCTAACGCTTCTTGTAATTGAAAACCGCTATAACCATCAACACGTAACAATAATTTTATAGGGTCGTCTACCTCAATAACTTCCAAAGAGCCAATCGCTCGTAATGCCTCTATCCATTGATTCCTTTTTTCTATTATATATGCACCATCACTCTCCATATATGTCTGTATATAATAGCGTGCATCATCTAAAGAAGCCAATAAAAGATAGGATGGACTACTAGATTGAAGCATTCGTAAATAGTGATTTATTTTATCGACATCGATTAAGTTAGAATTAACATGCATAAAGGATGCCATTGTCATAGCAGGCAATGTTTTATGCGCAGACTGTACTACTACGTCTGCACCAAATGTCAATGCTGATGGTTGAAACAAGGTACATGCACTAAAATGGGCTCCATGTGCTTCATCCACTAAAACAGGAATACCTTTCTCATGACAATACGCAATCTGCTGCTGCATTTCTTTAGATGTCATACCATAATAAGTAGGATACGTTAAAACGACAGCACGGGCCTCTGGATAATCATCAATTGCATCTTTTAAATCTTTATAAGAAACATGGGTTGCAGTTAATGTACGTTCATCCCATAGCGGGGAAACGAATACAGGCTTTGCTCCAACAAGCTCAATTGCGTGAAATATAGACTTATGTGCATTACGTTGAACAATAATCGTATCACCTTTTTTACATGTGGCATAAATCATCGCTAAATTGCCAACTGTAGATCCACCCACTAAAAAGAAACTTTTCATCGCCCCATATGTATCTGCCAATAAGTTTTCTGCCTCTAATATTATTTCCTCCGGGTGATGTAAGTCATCAAGACCTGATAATTCAGTCACATCATACCGCATTACATCTTTAAAGGGCTGAGGAAGATGGGATAGTTCTCCATGCTTATGCCCTGGGACGTGAAAGGAAATATTTTGTTGTTGTCGAAAGCGCTCTAACCCTTCTACAATCGGCTTTTTCTTTTGCAAAACAAAACACCCATTTCCGTTATATTCTTAGTTAATTATAACACTTACGTTACTAAAACATTTGCCGAATGGAATATAAATAAGGTGAAATTCAGATAACCTTTTTCCCGATCCAATGTGCCAGTAATGCAATAGGGATCAATAAAAGACAAAACGGTAAGCAAATAAAAATAATGTTCCAAGTTATGACTTTATTGACTAATAACGAATGATACAAAATGAAACTGTATGGAATGACGATTATCAAAGATGTGAGTGCACCGGGTGTAATGGAACGAAGAAATATTGACTGTGCAAGGTGTGTAAACGCATGCAGAAAGTAGGTTAGCGTAACAACAGTAAAAAAGTAGATATCTCCAAATGGCCCTTGATTCACATACTGATTTGCCACAAATGTGGAACTACTTACAAACATGAATATTACGATTACTGCTACCGCAAACTGCGCTGTCGACATCGAGAACTGTTTCATAACTCGATCAGCAATTTTTTTCGGCAATCTTTCGTACAAAATTGTAGAATTCTTATTTAGCCACTTTTCAACCATAATGATTTCCTCAAAATCATGAAGAATAAACATGATAGGGAATAGCCAAATAAGTGTTTGCATGCCTACCCATTGTGCCATAATGATTCCTCCTTTATAAAATATATTGAGTAATCACTCAAATGTTTCCCCAAAAATAGCTCTCATCATAAAGTGTGGTTGATTTCCATTCCGACTGGGTGCTTTCATGGGGGGCGCCCGATCTTCACTCCAATCAACTTATATCAATTTCCAACGCTGTCACTTTCGCTATAGATAATCAAATGCGTCCGAATTTTGAATTCCTTTTAAAATAACCATAGCTATCTCTTCAATATAATGATTATTTTCAATTGGCATTTTATCTGTTTTTCTTTCTTCAACTAAAACATGCGTTAAAATTGTTGAAAGAAACATTGAAGCTGCTGTTTCTATTGTCTTTTTTTCTACAGTACATGAAGAAGCTCTCATCAAAAATGAACTGACTTGTTCTCCCATTGTGTTGATAAAAACCTCAATATCCTTACTAACATTCGTGTTCTGTACTATTTCTGGGGACCAAATAAAAGTTAAAAAGCTTTTATTATGTGATAAAAAATTGGCATATAAATGGCCAATTTTAATTAAAGCTGGATACGGCTCCATTTTTGAAAGCTCTTTTATCTCATTTTGTAGAGAGCCAATAAATGAAAATTCACGAATAAGATAATTAAGAAGTTCATTTTTATCTTTAAAATAATAAAATATAAGCCCTTCTGCTACTCCGCTCTTTAATGCTATTTCTTTAGTAGTCGTTGCGGTAAAGCCCTTTTTAGTAAAAAGTTCTAATGACGCTTCCAAAATTCTATTCTTCTTTGAGATCAAACCTTTCACCACCGCTTTTTTTGAGTGTTTACTCAAATTTTAACTTTATAAAATAATATGTCAAGTTATTCCAGATAATAAGTGCGAATAACGTAAGAGTGATTTCAGTTCCGACTCGTAAACATTTTAATATAATGTCATCTCGGACTACTTTTGCTGATGAATACAAAAAGATCATTGCACCTAATAGCAATGACCTTCTACTCTTCTAAACTATTCTAAAATGTACTTAACGCCAGTCTCTCTATCAAGATACTAGATACTAGCCTTTATAGCCATCTCTTGTACTAGCTGTTCTACTAATTGCGGTACAAACTTTTCTAAAATTGGATTCATCATCCCCGCTAAGAAACCACTTGCCTTCATTGTTAAATTGCCTACTAACTGACATGTACCGTCTTGATTTTGTGTAATTTCAAAGTAACCGTCACCGTTTATCGGATCTGACAAGCCTACCAAATCAAACATAACTTGATTAGGATTTGCCTCCTTGTTCTTAAGCTCAACCTTTACAGCTTTTTGGATAATGCCAAAATCCCCTTTAAATACCCAAATCATATTTTGTTCATTCGGAAATTCATGATGTAAATAACCGGGTATTAGTACAGCCCATTGCTCTTTATTTTGAATAAACTCCTGTAGCTTTGCTTTTTCAATTTGAACATTTTCACTATATAACCCTGTTGCCATTTTAATACACCCCTTTAATTGTTCATTAAGATCAATTAAATTTTAACATTTTTTAGGGGTTTATTACTGAGTTTTGAAATAATAAAAAAACCACTGATTTCTCAGTGGCTGCTTTGTGCCTAGCGACGTCCTACTCTCACAGGGGGAAGCCCCCAACTACCATCGGCGCTAAAGAGCTTAACTTCCGTGTTCGGTATGGGAACGGGTGTGACCTCTTTGCCATCATCACTAGACTATTTTCGGCTTTCAATATACGTAGTATTT